>JASHTQ010000411.1 GCA_030040475.1 Streptosporangiaceae bacterium | reverse complement strand
CCTCCGCCCGTCCTGGCCGGCCGCGGCGTCTGGCGTTGTCATAGCCACATAATCTCTACTATGTCTAGCGAAATAAACGAGATCTGGCATCTCGGAAGGAGCATCTCGGAAGGAGACTGCCATGACCGCACCGGTCCAGCGAGCCGACGCCGAACGGCTCACCGAGCGCTGGCCCGAACGGCACGCACATGCCTGATGCCGGAACCGGGGTCGGGCACATCAAGTCGCTGGCCTTCCTTACCCCAGGCAACTTCGCCGACGACGACCCGTACACGGGTCTGGAGGCGACGCTGCAGTTGTTCGAGGACGCCGACAAGGTCGGCTGGGACGGCGGCTGGATCCGGCAGCGCCATCTCGAGCACGGCGTCGGTTCCGCGGCGGTGTTCCTGGCCGCGGCGGGGCAGCGCACCCAGCGCATCGAGCTCGGGACGGCCGTCATCCCGATTGGCTACGAGTCACCGTTCCGCCTGGCCGAGGACCTCTCGCTTGCCGATGTGCTGTCCCGCGGGCGGCTGCAAATCGGCTTCAGCTCGTCCATGCCGCACGCCGAGATCCTCGGCGACCTCGTCTACGACGGCGACTGGCGCAGCTTCGACCTTAAGCACGGGCGCATCGCCCGCCTGGTGGACAACCTGCGCGGAAACTTCATCGGCGACGAGGGCACCCTCATCCGCTCGCCCGGCAACGTGCAGCGTCCGCGGCTTCAGCCGCATGCCGAGGGCCTGGTGCGCCGGATCTGGTACGGCGCCGGCAGCGCGAGCTCCGCGAAGTGGGCAGGCGAGCAGGGCCTGAACCTGCTGTCCGGCAACGTGATCTTCGGCGACGGGGCGACCGATTTCTACGCGGCGCAGAACACTGTGCTCGACGCCTACCAGTCGGCGCTGCCCGCGGGCCGCGCTGGTCGCATCGGCATCGGACGGGTCATCGTACCGACCGACAGCGCGGGCGCCAGGCAACGGGAGCGGTACCGGGAGTACGGTGCCAGCCGGTACGAGCGAACGCTCAAGCCGCAGAGCTTCCCGGGCGGCAACGGACGGGACGGCATCCTGTTCCCGGTCGACCTGATCGGGACGACCGATGAGATCCTCGACCGCCTCGCCGCCGACCCGGTGGTGGCCCGGGTCACCGAACTGCGCGTCGAGGTGCCGTATGAGTTCGAAAAGCACGAGTACGAGCAGATCCTGCACGACGTCCGCTACAACCTCGCTCCGCAGCTGGGCTGGACCCCGGCATCGGCGGGGGCGGGAGTGTGACTCCGCTCGGGCTGCCTTGGCCAGCCAACCGCTACGCTGCCGGCCCGGCCGGAAAGGCCTTCGGGGGATACCGATGAGCAAGCCAGTGAAGCAGATCCACCTCGCGGCCGGATTTCCCGGGGTGAACAACACCACTGTCTGGAGTGACCCGGCTGCGGGGAGCCAGATCGCCTTCGAGTCGTTCCGGCACGTCGCGCAGACCGCCGAGCGCGGCAAGCTCGACTTCTTTTTCCTCGCCGAGGGACTGCGCCTGCGGGAGCACGCCGGGAAGATCCACGACCTCGACATCGTCGGCAGACCCGACACCTTCACGGTGCTCGCGGCGCTCGCGGCCGTGACCGAGCGCATCGGACTGGCCGGCACGATCAACTCCACGTTCAACGAGCCCTACGAGGTGGCGCGTCAGTTCGCGTCCCTGGACTGGCTGTCCGGCGGACGGTCCGCCTGGAACGTGGTCACCAGCTGGGACGCCTTCACCGGCGAGAACTTCCGCCGCGGCGGGTACCTGCCGCAGGATCGGCGTTACGAACGGGCCAAGACCTTCCTGCAGGCCGCCACCGGCCTGTGGGACTCGTGGCACGGCGACGAGATCGTCGCTGACAAGGAAACCGGACAGTTCCTGTCCACGCCGGCACCGGGCGAGTTCGCGCGCGAGGACGCTCATTTCGACATCCGCGGCCGGTTCAATGTGCCGCGAAGCCCACAGGGCCGCCCGGTGATTCTGCAAGCCGGAGAGTCGGACGAGGGACGGGACTTCGCCGCCGCGGCCGCCGACGTGATCTTCTCCCGGTACTCGCAATACGACGAGGCACGGGCGTTCTACGCCGACGTGAAGAACCGGCTGTCCAAGTTCGGCCGGACCCGCGACCAGCTGCTGATCCTGCCGGCCGCCGGCTTCGTCCTGGGTGACACGGACGCGGAGGCCGAGCAGAACGCCCGGGAGATCAGGCTGGCGCAGGTGTCACCCGCGACCGCGATCAGGTTCTTGGAACAGCTGTGGAACACCGACCTGTCCGATCACGACCCGGACGGTCCGCTGCCGGCCTCCGACCCGCTGGTGAGCGAGGTAGACGGACTCGTGGCCAAGGGAAACGCGGGCGCGCGCCAGCTCGCGAAGGACCCGGTCGCACTGGCGAACAAATGGCGGGCCAAGGCCGAAGCCGAGAACCTGACCACCCGCGAACTGATCATCGAAGTGACCGGGCGCCAGTCGTTCATCGGGTCACCCTCGACCGTGGCCGAACAGATCGATCGGTTCGTCCAAGACGATGCCAGCGACGGCTTCATCATCGGCTCACACCTGGTTCCCGGGGGTCTGGACCCGTTCGTGGACAAGGTCGTGCCGGTGCTGCAGGAGCGCGGCGTGTTCCGCGCCGAGTACGCGGGAGCGACGCTGCGCGAGAACCTCGGCCTCGCCGCGCTGCGCGCGGTCGGCACGGCCCCGGCGGCCTCGTGACGACCCTGGGTCTCGCGCCGATCGTCTACGTCCCGGACCTGTCTTCGCTGCGATGCCTGCCGAGAAGTGCGACCTACCCATCGAGCCGCGGAGCATCGCGATGACCCAACCGACCGGCCCCGACGCGATGGATACCACGAACACCGACGACAAGTCTGCGACCGGCACCGAGCGCGAAGCGGCCGAGTACGTCGCCGAGAAGCTGAGCGAGGTCGGCTACGACGTCACCTACGTCGAATCCGGCGCGCCGGGCCGGGGTAATGTCATCGCCCGACTTCCCGGCACCACCTCCACCCGTGGTGCGCCTCTGCTGCACGGTCACCTCGACGTCGTTCCCGCTGATGCCTCGGAGTGGTCGGTGTATCCATTCTCCGGGGAAGTGAAGGACGGCTATGTCTGGGGCCGCGGCGCGGTTGACATGAAGGGCGCGCTGGCGATGACGCTCGCTGTCGCCCGAGCCTACGAGCGCGACGGCGTGATGCCGGCCCGCGACCTGATCTTCGCCTCCCTGGCCGACGAGGAGGCAGGCGGATTCGCCGGCGCACGCTGGCTGGTCGAGACCGCCGAGAAGGGCGCACTGTGGCTCCGCCTCAAGGTCAGCGGCACTGCCGGTCACGGCTCGATGCTGCACACCGACAATGACGTCGCCAAACTCGTGGGGGCAATCACCCGGCTGGAGCAGCATCGCTTCCCGCCCATCGGCCGGCTACAAGGCGAACGTCGTCCCCTCACTGGCGATGGCTACCGTGGACGGGCGGATGCTGCCCGGCCGTGAGGGCATCTTCGAGGCGGAACTTGCCGGCCTTCTCGGCCCGGACGTCGAACTGGACTTGGACAACCTGCACCCGTGCAGACGACCTTCGACGGCGCGCTCGTCGACGCGATGACCAGCGCGATCGCCGCGGAGGAGGCCGGTGCCCGGCTACTGCCCTACATGCTCTCGGCGGGTACCGACGCCAAATCATTCGACCGTCTCGGCATCCGTCACTTCGGCTTCACCCCGCTGAAGCTGCCGCCCGAACTCGACTTCACAGCGTTGTTCCATGGTGTCGACGAACGGGTTCCGGTGCAGGCGCTTGGGTTCGGGACGCGAGTGCTGCACCGGGCACCGTCGGCCACCCCCGCCGATGTCGCGCAGGGCGGCGGGCCGGCCTGGACCCGCCGACGGCAGGTCGCTGGCTTTCGCCGACCAGGCGGTCGTGCTGGTGAACGTGGACAGCGGCAGCGGGACGCTGCAGGCCCACAGCCGCCTGGTGTGGCACCAAAGTGCCCGCTGCTCGCCCGGTTCGTGTGTCTTCAGCGCGTGGATCAGCCCGGACGGGAAGCCCCTGCTCGCCGAGGCATTCGGCAAAGCGAACGCGCCGGGCACGCGGCTAGCCGCAGGGCAGTGGTGCGCCGTGCGGGTCGGTGGCCTGGTCGAGTAGGTCGCGCAGCTGGTGGCGGCCTGCTATGCCGAGCTTGGGGTACGAGCGGTACAGGTGCGAAGCGACGGTGCGGGGCGAGAGGAACAGGCGGTCGGCGATCTCGCTGTTGGTCAGGCCGCGGCTGGCCAGGATGACGATCTCGCGCTGCTGCGCGGTGAGGTCCGCGAGCGCGCCGGGTGCGGCGGGCGCGGCCGCAGTGCTCACGCCGCAGGCTCGCAGTTCCGCCTCGGCTCGACGGGTCCAGGGTGCGGCGCCGAGGCGCCGGAACGTCTGCAGGGCCGCGGTGAGGACCGGCTTGGCGTCGTTGATCCTCCGCTGCCGCCTGAGCCATTCCCCGTAGTCGAGCCGCAGCTGCGCCCGCTCGAACGGCCAGGTATCCCCGGCGGGATCCGACAGCGCCTTGGTGAAGTGAGCCTCGGCGTCGGCGGGCTCGGCGAGCAGGCCACGGGCGCGGGCGGCAAGCTGTTCAAGCCGCGGCCCGGGCGCCGGATGCACCTGAGCCAGTGCCCGTTCCACGAGCGCCCGCGCCTCGAGGTGACGCTCCGCCCGGACCGCGGCGGCGGCAAGGTCGGCGATCCCGAGGTAGGAGACGTGCCAGTGCAGCGGCGTGCCGTCGGCGTCGAAGAGCTGGCCGAGCTGGGCGTAGCCGGTCAGGTAGGTGCCTTCGGCCAGCGCCGCGAGGCCCGCGGCGTGGCGGGCCCGGGCGGCGAAGGCCCGGTATTCCGGCGCGTCGAGGGTGGCCAGCGCGCGGGCCAGCAGCGGCAGAACCCGGTCGCCGTCGCCGCGCAACGCGTGCACGGTCGCCGTGGCGAGGTCAGCCGCCGCGGCGACCGTTTCCATTCGGTACGCGGCGGCTGCATCGGCAGCCTCCCGGGCCGTCGCGAGCGACTCGTCCCACCGTCCGCTATCGATGCACGCCCACTGCAGTGCGGACAGCGCGCCCCCGCTACGGGCGCGCATGCCGGGAGCGCGCAGCCTGCCGAGGGCACCCCGCAGCAGGGTGACCGCGAGCTCGCTCTCGTCCAGGAGCCAGGCGGACGCGCCGAGTCCGCCGGCGTCGGTCGGAGCCCGGTCGGCTGCCGAGTGCAAGCGGGTGCTGGTTTCGGCGCATTTCCGCAGGCGGCGGACGGTTTCGGTGCTTTTCCCGAACGGATCCGTGCATGCTTGCACCCACACCCGAGCAAGGTCGGCGGTCTCAGCTGGCCAGTCCGGTGGCCGCGGCACCGGCTCTTTCAGGCAGCCAAGGGTGCTCAGCAACTTCTGGCGGCCCGGCCGGTCACCGCTCTGATACACGACGGTGGCGGCCAGCGCCATGGCGTCCCAGGCGATGACCGGCAGGCGATCCGATGCCTCCTGCGCGACCGAGATCAGCGCGGCTAGCGCGTCGGCCTCCCGGCCGGACCACACGTGTGCCCAGCCGATCTGCAGCCGGGCAGCGATGCGCAGGTCCGGGTCCGCAGTGACCTCAAGTACCTGGTTGGCCAGATCCTGTACCCAGTCTCCCTGTCCCGCGGTTAGGGCGAGCGCGGCGGCCGCCAGCAGCCGCCGGACCTGATCGGGTTCGCTGGGGCTGAGCTCGGCCGCGCGCTCCAGGGCGCGCGCTGCGGCGGCGGCGCCGCCACGCTGCCGCGCCTGGGTGGCGGTTTCCTCCAGTATGGAGGCGACGTGCCCGTCTGGTTCCAGCGCGGCCGCCGCGAGATGCCACGCGTAGCGGTCGGGCTGGTCGCGAAGCGTGTCCGCGATCCTCCGATGGGCGGCGGCGCGCTCGGCGAACGGAACGACGTGATAGATCGCGGAGCGGACGAGAGGGTGATTGAACTGAGGCCCCGAGCTATCCACCCTGATCAGGCCCACCTTTTCCGCGGGGGCGAGGGCAGCGGCGGTCAGCCCGGGAATGGCCGGCGCCAGCAGGTCCGGGCTGTCGGCGACCGCGGCGAGCAGCAGCGCCTCCTGCGTTGCGCGGGGAAGGGCGCCGTAGCGGCCGGTGATGACGGTGGCGAGCCGCTGCGTGGGCGGCAGGGGCTCGGCGGCGCAGCGCCGCCCGGCCGCCGGGTCGGCCGCGATCACCTTGGCCAACTCGACGAGCGCCATGGGGTTGCCGGCCGCCTGGGCGAGCACCTGCTCCCGGGCCCGGCCGCGCGGCGGGTGCGGCCCGGCATCGAGTAGCCGCCCGGCGTCCGGGGTGCTCAGCGGCCCCAGCAGCAGTTCAGGGAAATCCCGCTCGAACCCGGGCGGCGGCAGGTTCCCGCGCGCGCCGAGCAGCAGCGTCAGCGGCTCTGCTTCCAGCCGCCGGGCGGCGAAGGCGAGCGCGTCCAGCGAGCCGCGATCCAGCCACTGCGCGTCGTCGGCAGCCACCAGCAGCGGGTGGTCCCCAGAAAGGTCGGACAGCAGGGTAAGCACGGCAATGCCGGTCAACAGGCGATCCGGAGCGACGAGATCCGCGGCTAGGCCGAGCGCGCCAAGCAACGCGTTCGCCTGGCGCTCGGGGAGGCCGGAAATCTGAGCCAGCACCGGCCGCAGCAGCTGATGCAACCCAGCGAACGCCAGATCCTGCTCCGATTCCCGGCCGGTCACCGACAGCACCCGCAGCCCCGCCGATCTGGCCTGTCGTACCGCATCGGCCAGCAGGACGGTCTTGCCCATCCCCGCGTCGCCCAGCACCACCAGCACGTGGCCTTCGCCGGGGGGAGGGTCAACCAGCGCCCTCAACTGGGCCAACTCGGCGTCGCGCCCGATCAGCCCGCGTCGGCCCGGCGCGCCCGGACCATCGGCCGTGCGTACGCGTGAGGCGGAGGTGTCGACGGTGCAGACCTCCTTCCGCACCTGGCCCCGGGCGGCGGCTGGGACCCTGGCAAGGTTCCTGACCCCAACCTAAAGAGCGCGGCGCCCCGCCGGGTCAGTCAAATGACCAGTCTGTTGACTGGTCCCTCCCGCGTGGCGAGCCGGGCTACGGCATCCGACTTCTGGGTCAGCGCAAGGGACGTCAGCGGCCGCTGGGTGGCCGCGAGCGCCGCTGCTTCGTTGGCAGGCGGACCGTTGGCCATGCAGGAGGGGAACACGCTCTGCTTGACGTAGACATCCACGGCGCCCTTGGGGCACCGGGGTAGGGCTGCGCGGTCACGTTCGCGGCAGGCAGCACGCAGGAGCCGGGGTAGTCGCTGACCAGCTGACCGATGGTCTGGCCCTGCGCGGGCGCGAAGGCGTCCACGTAGACCAGCGCCTTGACGTTGGCAACCTGACTGCATCCGGCAGGTGCAGTCAACATGCGGATACCCCGGCCTGCTCGCCGCGCGCCAGCATGGCAGCAAATGACCATCGTCACAGGAAGTGAAGGGAATCGCCGCCATGGATACCAAGCCCAACATCGTCCTCGTCCACGGCGCCTGGGCCGACGGCTCGTGCTGGAGCGGCGTCATCGAGCGGCTGCAGGCTGACGGCTACCACGTCACCGCGCCTCAGTTTCCGATGACCGCGCTGGCCGACGACGTCGCCCGGCTGCGCCAGGTACTCGAACTCCAAGACGGCCCCACGATCGTCGCCGGGCACTCCTACGGCGGCCAGATCATGACCGCCCTGGGCACCGATGCCCCCAACGTGGCCGGCCTGGTTTATATCGCGGCGTTCGGGCTCGACGAGGGCGAATTGCTCGGCGCGCTGCTATCCCAGGGGCCCACCCCACCGGCGCTGGCGCACCTGTTTACCGACAAGCAAGGCTTCGGCTGGATCCCGGAAGACGATTACGTCCATCACTTCGCCGCCGACGTGGACCCGGTCCAGGCCAAGGTGATGCACGCCGTCCAGCAGGCCCTGGCCGGCTCCACCTTCACCGATGTGATGGGGGTTCCCGCCTGGAAATCGCTGCCCTCCTGGTACCTGGTCGCTACCCAGGACCAGGCCATTCCGCCCGACGCGGAGCGATCGTTCGCCAGCCGCATGGGCGCCACCACCATCGAGGTCCCCTCCAGCCACGTCGCCATGGTCTCCCACCCCGCCGAAGTGACGCAGCTGATCACGGCGGCGGCCGAAACCTGCGCCGCGACAGCGGCATGACCGGCGCCGGCCTGTGACAAGGACCCAGCCGTGGCTCCGGTCAGGCCTCCTCACCGCACGAGGGGGCGTCGCAGGTCGGCGGCGCCACCCCGACGACGCGGACAAGCAGGCTGTGCAGCGTGGCCCGGTCCTCCGCGCTCAAGGCCTTGAGCAGCTCGTCCTCGACCAGGCGGAGCCGGGAGCTGGTGCGGGCCAGTTCGCCCGCCCCGGCCGCGGAAAGCTCGACGATGTGACGGCGCCGGTCGGCCGGGTCCCGGCGGCGGACGACCAGCCCGCGTTCTTCGAGTTCGTTCAGCAGGCCGACTACGTTGCTGGGGTCTAGCCGCAGCGCTTCTCCCAGCGCCTGCTGGCTGACGGGCCCGTGCCCGTCAAGCAGCGTGAGCGCGACAAGCTGCCTGGGGCGAAGGCAGTCGGGTACCGAGGTATCGGTAGCGCGACGCGCGACGCGGGCCAGGTGGTTGATCAGCGGCAGGATCTGCTGGTCGGTGATCGCCCCTGATTCTGCCACGAAGCAATGCTACCTCGGTACATAGTTTGCTAAGCACCAATAATTTATGCTACATGTACTAGCTGGCAGGACACATCCACTGATCACGGAGGGCGCGATGTCGAAGGTACTGGTAATCGTCGGGAGCACGCGCCCCGGGCGACTGGCGGACCGCGTCCTGCCCTGGCTCATGTCCCGGGTCGCCGCGCATGACGCCTTCGACGCCGAACTGGCCGACCTCCGCGACTGGCCGCTGCCGATCTTTGCCGAGCATATGGGGACGATCGGCGACCTCAGCGATCCGACGTACTCCGAGCCGATCGTGCGGGCGTGGAACAAGAAGGTGAAGGAGGCCGATGCCTTCGTCGTCCTCACCCCCGAGTACAACCACAGCGTTCCGGCCGTCCTGAAGAACGCCATCGACAGCGTGTGGCTCTCGTTCGGGTTCCGGAACAAGCCGGTCGCGGCCGTCGGCTACAGCAACGGCGTCGGGGGAGGGATCCGCGCGATCGAGCATCTCGCTCACGTGTTCCTCGAGGCCGAGGCCGTTCCATTGCGCAACACGGTGGTGATCCCCTTCGCCGGGACCGCCTTCGACGACAGGGACGAGCCGGCCAGCCTCGAGACGGACATCCGCCTGAACGTCATGCTCGACGACCTCGCCTGGTGGTCCGCGGCGCTGGAAAAGGCGCGTGCCGGAGGAGAACTGATTCCCGGCTCGTTCCGCGCCAGGGCGGCCCTGGCCGCCGCCCAGTCCTGAAGGCCGCCCGGTCCTGAAAGCCGCCCAGGCGTGGTGCCAGTGCGGCGCTGGGCAGCTGCTGATGCAGCCGGGGCATCCGGGTCGCGCCCCGACGGTAATGAAACCCGGGTTCCACGACCTTCCAGGGTGCTGAAAGCCGGGTTTCATTCCGCGGCAGCGGCAGCGGCAGCCGCCGCGGCCGCGGCCACTGCCGTGCAAGCCCGGCCGATGCGCCTGGCTTCCGGGGGAGTGGCGAACGAGGCACGTCGTCGGCAGGCGAGGCCGTCATGACCCGAGATATGGGCCAGATCCGGAAAATGGTCCGGCAATGGCGCCCATCTTGACCCGCCGGGAATCCGCGGGTAATGCGTAAAGAAGCTCTCACCGGAAAGCATAAGCCCAGCGTGGCAACAGCCGGCGCCGCGGTCGCCAGCGCCGGATCACGCCCGCCGAAATGCCCAGCCGAACGTTCTGCACCCAGCCATTCCGGATTCCGTTTCGCCCAGGACCGTTTCGCCCAGGACCGTTTCGCCCAACAGCCCGACAGCCAGGCTCCCAGAAGCGCTCCCCACAAGCGATCCCGCCAGCCCCGCGAGCCCCTAGCCGCCACCCCGGACAAGCCGATAATACCCGCTCCCACGTCAGCCATAACGGAAAAGGACCCGCACCGCCAACCCCGCCGCGCCACCATAACCCACCAATTTACAATTCCATCATAATGGTATAATAACAGTTTCCCCACGTGCCTTTCCCCGGCCGCCGGAGACGCCCCGGAGACGCTCCGGATACGCCCGGAGACGCCCAGGAGAAGGCCGCGCCAAGAAGTTTCGCGGCACGCGCCGTAAGAGCACCGTCGCACCGCCGCCTGGGGCTAGGGTTGGAGGATCGGCAGGGCGGCTCCGGGGAAGGGATCACGTGGCCAGCGACTCCTTCGTGCACTTGCATGTCCACACTGAGTACTCGATGCTCGACGGTGCCGCGAAGATCGCCAAGCTGGCCTCGAGAGCCCAGGAACTGGGCATGTCGGCGCTGGCCATGACCGACCACGGGAACATGTTCGGCGCGTACGAGTTCCAGAAGGCGGTCGGCGCGGCCGGCCTCAAGCCCATCCTCGGGATCGAGGCCTACGTCGCGCCGGTGTCCCGGATGCACCGGGAGCCCGTGTTCTGGGGTGAGCCGCACCAGCGGAAGGCCGACGAGGCCACCGGCCTGGGCGGGGATATCTCCGCGTCCGGCTCCTACCTGCACATGACGCTGCTTGCCGTCAGCGCGCAGGGCCTGCGGAACCTGATGAAGATCAGTTCGCTGGCCTCCCTCGAGGGCCATTACCGCAAGTGGCCGCGGATGGACGACGAGCTGTTGTCCGAGCACCACGAGGGGATCGTCGCGACCACCGGCTGCCCGTCGAGCGCGGTCCAGACCCGGCTGCGGCTGGGCCAGTACGACCAGGCGCTCAAGGCGGCCGCGACTTACCAGGACATCTTCGGCAAGGAGAACTATTTCCTCGAGCTGATGGACCACGGGATCCCGATCGAGGCCGCGGTCCGCGCCGACCTGCTCCGCATCGCCAGGCACCTGAACCTCCCGGTCCTCGTCACCAACGACTCCCACATCGTGACCGCGGACCAGGCGTCCGCCCACGACGCGCTGCTGTGCGTGGGCACGAACTCGCAGCTGGATGACCCCAACAGGTACCGGTTCACGGGCGAGGGCTACTACCTGCGCTCGGCGCAGGAGATGTGGGCGGTCGACTCCTCCGATGCCTGGGTCGAGGGCTGCAAGAACACGCTGCTGGTCGCCGAGCGCGTCGAGTCCTACGACGAGGTCTTCGCCTACCGGGACCTGTCCGCGAAGTTCCCCGTCCCTGACGGCGAGACCGAGATGACCTGGCTGCGCAAGGAGGCGTACCGCGGTGCCGTGCTCCGCTACGGCGACCCGGTCCCCGGGCACATCATGGAGCGGATCGAGTTCGAGCTGAGCGTGATCGAGCAGATGGGGTTCCCCGGCTACTTCCTCGTGGTCGCGGACATCTGCCGCTACGCCAGGGAGAACGGGATCGCGATCGGCCCGGGCCGCGGCTCGGCCACCGGCAGCATGGTCTCCTTCGTCACCCGCATCACCGAGCTCGACCCGATCGAGCACAGCCTGCTGTTCGAGCGGTTCCTCAACCCCGAGCGCATCAGCATGCCCGACGTCGACCTCGACTTCGACGAGCGCCGGCGCGGTGACATGATCAGGTACGTCACCGAGAAGTACGGCAAAGAGAACGTCTCGCTGATCATCACCTACATGACGATCAAGTCGAAGGCCGCGGTCAAGGACGCCGGGCGCGTGCTCGGCTACCCGTTCGCGGTCGGCGAGAAGATCACCAAGGCGTTCCCGCCCGCCGTCCAGGGCAAGGAGATCCCGCTCTCGGCGATCTTCGACGACGGCCACTCGCGGCACGCCGAGACCACCGAGCTGCGGAAGCTGTACGACGAGGACGCCGACGTCAAGAAGGTCATCGACACCGCCAGGGGCATCGAGGGCCTGATCCGCGGCACCGGCGTGCACGCGGCGGGGGTGATCCTGTCGTCGGAGCCCCTGATCGACGTGATGCCGATGCACCAGCGCCCGGACGACGGGGCCAGGATCACCGGATTCAACGGCCCCGACTGCGAGTCCCTTGGCGCGCTGAAGATGGACTTCCTCGGCCTGCGGAACCTGACAGTGCTCAGCGACGCGGTGCAGAACGTGCAGGCCAACCGCGGGATCGAGCTTGACATGCTGAAGGTCCCGCTGGACAACGCCAAGGCGTACGAGCTGCTCGCGGCCGGCAAGACGCTCGGGGTGTTCCAGCTGGACTCCACGATGATGCGGGACCTGACCAAGCTGATGGCCCCGACCAGGTTCGAGGACGTCTCCGCCGTCCTCGCGCTGGGCAGGCCGGGCCCGATGGAAGCCAAGTCGCACATCAACTACGCGCTGCGCAAGAGCGGCCAGCAGAAGGTCGTCCCGGTGCACCCCGAGCTCGCGGCGGCGCTGGAGCCGATCCTCGGCGAGACCTACCACCTGGTCGTCTACCAAGAGCAGGTGATGGCGATCGCGCGCGCGCTCGCCGGGTACACGCTGGGCGGCGCCGACATCCTGCGCCGGGCGATGGGCAAGAAGAAGAAGGAGGAGATGGACAAGCAGTGGAGCTTGTTCTCCTCCGGGATGAAACAGAACGGCTACTCCGCGGCGGCGACCCAGGCGATCTGGGACGTGCTGCTGCCGTTCTCCGCCTACGGCTTCAACAAGTCCCACACCGCCGGCTACGGCATGGTCTCGTACTGGACCGCCTACCTCAAGGCGAATTACCCCGCCGAGTACATGGCGGCCCTGCTCACCTCGGTCGGCGGCAGCAAGGACAAGATGGCCGTCTACCTGGCCGAGACGCGGCGGATGGGCGTGAAGGTGCTGCCTCCCGACGTGAACGAGTCCCAGCTGCGGTTCGCCGCGGTCGGCGACGACATCAGGTTCGGGCTCGGCGCCATCCGCAACGTCGGCGAGGGCGTCGTCGAGGGGATCGTCCAGACCAGGCAGCAACGCGGCGGGTACACCAGCTTCCACGACTTCCTGTCCAAGGTCCCGCTCGCGGTCTGCAACAAGCGGGTGGTGGAGTCGCTGATCAAGGCGGGCGCCTTCGACAGCCTCGGCCACCCGCGCGAGGGCCTGTTCCAGGTCCACGAGCAGTCCGTCGACGCGGTCATCGGCGTCAAGCGCAACGAGGCGATGGGCCAGGACTCGCTGTTCGGGCCGAGTTCCGATATCGAGGTCGGTGCGGCGTTCGAGGTGACGGTCCCCGCCGCCGAATGGTCGCCGCACGTCAAGCTCGCCTTCGAGCGGGAGATGCTCGGCCTGTACGTGTCGAGCCACCCGCTGGACGGGGTCGAGGTGCTGCTGGAACGCAGCCGCGACCACAGCATCGCCGACATCCTCGAAGGCACCGACGTCTCCGGCAGCGTCCGGCTCGCCGGGATCGTCACCGGCGTCACCAAGAAGGTGACCAAGAACGGCGACGTGTGGGCGCTGGTCGGCCTCGAGGATCACGAGGCGGCCGTGGAGGTCGCGTGCTTCCCCACCACCTACCAGCTCTACAGCCCGGTCCTCGTCGCGGACGCCGTCGTGTCGATGACCGGGAAGATCCGCAAGCAGGAGACGAACGACGGCACGGTCACCGTGTCCCTCAGCGCCGAGAAGATCGAGGTCCTCGACGTGGCCGCCGCCCAGGCGGCCGGAGCGCAGCCAGTCACGCTCAGCATCCGGGAGGAAAAGATCACCCCCCCGCTGACCCAAGAGCTCAAGCACATCCTGATGGCCCACCCCGGCCGCACCCCGGTGCACCTGAGCATCACCCGCCCGGGCGCCGCCAAGCCGCTGCGCGTCAACCTCACCAAGTTCACCATCGACCCCACCGGCAGCTTCATGGCCGACATCAAGTCCCTCCTCGGCTCCGCGGCCGTCGAGGTCTGAGTTCGTGGCCGGCACCTCGCCCGCTCGCCGTAACGGGCTGGCCTGGAAGTGATCCCACCGCCCGTTCGGTAAGAAAAGATCTTGATTATCCCGAACGGGCGGTGGTATCAGCGCGGCGGAATCTGACTCGCCTGCCCGGCGGGCGGCCTGCGCAGGATCAGGTGCGCAAGCTGGCCGAGCTGCCGGTACGGGTCGGTGGCGCCGAGGCGCTCCTCCACGTCGAGCAGCGCGGCGAGTTCCCCGGGATCGGCCGGCGGCGGGGGGTCAAGTTCGCCGGAATCGACCGCGATCCGGACGCCGTACCAGTTCTCCAGCTCGAGTCCGCAGGCCGCCGCGGCGCTCGTCAGCGTGCCGAGGGAGTCGGCGCGCGCGGGCGCGCCGATCTCGTTCAGGTAGCGCATGTCCCGCCCCTCGGCCCGGGCGCGATCGTGTTCGTCGAACGCGGCCAGGGCGGCCGGCCAGTCCTGGCGGGCCGCCGGGCGCCACAGCGCGGACGTCGTGGTCCGCGCCGCGAGGGCGAGAAACCCGCCGGGCGCGACGTGCGCCGCGAGCTCGGCGATGACCGGCCCGCTGGCCTGCAGGTACATCAGCACCCCGAGCAGCAGCACGGCGTCGTACGTCTCGCCGCCGGTCGCCGCGGCCAGGCTGCCGGCCGATCCGGCCCGCACCGTGACGCGATCCCGGACCTCGGCTGGCTCGGCGTCCAGCGCGGCGCGGAACGCGGCGCGCATCTCCGGGTCGGGCTCGACCGCGAGCACCCGGTGGCCCGCGCGGGCCAGCCGGATGGACTGCGTCCCCTGGCCGGCCCCGACATCGAGAACCCGGGCCGGGGGCGGCCCCAGGTGCCTGGCCAGCTGCCGCGAGATCATCTCCTGCCGGACGACGTTGCGCACCCTATCCAGCCGGCCCAGCCAGACCGGCCGCCCCTCGCCGAACGTGCTGCCGGCGACGTCGCCGCGGCCCGCCACCTCTCCAGCGGTCACGCCGACGACATTACCCGCCAGGCAGACGGCGCCCGGGAGCTTCTGGCTATCGGCCGCCAAGGGCCGAGCAGGCCGACTTCGATTACGATGGCCCGGTGCTTCCCAGATTGCGCGGCCGGGAGCCTCAGGTTGACGTGCTGCGCGGGCAGCTGACCGCGCTCGGCACCGGGCGCGGCAGCGTCCTGCTCGTCACCGGACCTGCGGGCGGGGGGAAGACCACGCTGCTATCACAGGCCCAGGTCCGGCTGGGCCCCCTCGATGAGGCCGCGGTCGCGCAGGTCGCGCACGACGTGCTGGGCGGCGAGCCGGATAAGGCGCTGCGGCAGGTGCTCACCCGCGCCGACGGCCAGCCGTTTCTGGTGACCGAGCTGCTGAGCGGGCTGCGCGATGAGCACCTTGTGCGGGTCGCCGCCGGCACCGCGATGCTGGCGGCCGGAGCCACCATGCCGCGCCGGTTCGTCGGCACCGTGGCCGGCCAGCTGGCGCGGCTGATCGGCGGGCTTGCCGACGAGAAGGCTGCCTAAGCCGTGGCGTCCGGGAACGTAGAATCGAGAAAGTCCACAAGCAAGAGCGGGCGACGGGAATCGAACCCGCACCACCAGCTTGGAAGGCTGGAGCTCTACCATTGAGCTACGCCCGCAGCGGCCGCCGAACCTACGGCCGACACCGGTAGCGTACCGTCTCCCGGCCAGCCCCGCGGTCCAGGAACCGGCTCACGGCACGATCGCCATGTGCCCGAGCACGGCGCCAGGGACGCTGATCACCCGCCCCGCCGTGTCCGTGGCGGTCACGATCGGCGTCACCGCGCCGCTGTCCAGCGTGCTGCCGGGGGACAGGACGTAGACCCGCGTCCCGTCCGGCGTCACGACGATCCCCTCCGCCCCCTCCCGAACCCTGATCGACGCCGCGGCCCTGTCGGTCGCGACCGAAATCGGCGTCACCACGCCCACGCTGGTGACCACGTACAGCGTCTTCCCGTCCGGCGTGATGACGGCGGCAAACGGCGCCTGGCCGACATCGATCGCGGCCCGGGCCGTGCGCGAGGCGACCGAGATCGGCGTCACCGTCCGGGAGAAGCCGCCGACGTCGACCACGTACAGCGTCCTCCCGTCCGGCGTCATGACCATGGGGCCAGGTCCCGGCCCTGCCTTGATCGCCCGCCCGGCCCGGAAGGTCGCCACCGAGATCGGCAGCACCTCGTCCCTGGCGAACTGGGAGACGAACAGGGTTTTCCCGTCCGGTGTGATCGCCATCGACTGAGGCTGCCCGTAGATCCAGATCGTCTGCCCGGCCTTGCCGGTGGCCAGGGAGATCGGCGTCACCGTTCCCGACGTCATGCTGGCCACGTACAGCGTCTTCCCGTTCGGCGTGATCGCCATCGTGGAGGGTCCCCGCGGCACCTCGATCGGCGTTCCCGCCTTGCCGGTGGCCACCGAGATCGGCGTCACCCAGCCCTTGCTCCGGTTGAAGTTTGCGCTGGCCACGTACAGTGTCTTCCCGTTCGGCGTGATCGCCACGGCCGTCGGCTGGGGCACGACCGTGATCGGCCGGCTCGCCTTCCCCGTCGCGGTCGAGATCGCCTGCACCAGGCCGGCCGTCTCGCCGCCGGCGACGTACACGGTCCTCCCGTCCGGGGTGCCGATGATCAGGTAGTCCAACCCGGTCGCGATCCGCCGGCCCAGGGCACCGGTCCGCACCGAGATCGGCGTCACCGCGCCCTCGGCAGGCTCACCGTACATCTCCGAGGTGACGTACAGCGTGGGCGGGAGCGCCGCGGCCGACGCGAACGTCGGCCGGGACCCGGCGTGAAGCGCCGGGACGGCCACCCCGACCGCCACGAGCACAGCCGCGAAAACCGCCGATGACGCGCCCGCCTGGACCCCCGCCCGCAGCTTGCCGAGCGCCCGCGCGCTCGGGTCCGGCCAGTACCGCATCACCCGTCCGCACCGCACAGCCGTCACCCGACCCCGTCCTCTCCAGAGCCCGCCGGCACATTCCCGACGCCTATTGAGATGCGCGATCCGCCCGCCAGGTTGCATTCCACCCCCGGCCAGATGCCCCGCGGCAACCTCCCGGTACGTTTCAGATACCTGGCACACCAGCCGAAGGAGACAGACAGCCATGGCGGAAGCACAGATCGGCGTCACCGGCCTCGGCGTCATGGGCCGCAACCTGGCTCGCAACTTCGCCCGTCACGGCTACCCCGTCGCGCTGCACAACCGAACTCTCGCGCGTACCACCGACACGGTCGCCCAATTCGGCCACGAGGGCACCTTCATCCCCGTGGAAACCGCCGGGGAGTTCGTCGCCTCCCTGGAGCGGCCAAGGCGCATCGTCATCATGGTCAACGCCGGCGCCGCCACCGACGCGGTGATCGACGAGTTCGCGCCGCTGCTCGAGCCGGGGGACATGCTGATCGACGGCGGCAACGCCCACTTCCACGACACCCGCCGCCGCGAGGCCGCCCTCCGGGAGCACTACGACCTGCACTTCGTCGGCATGGGCGTGTCCGGCGGCGAGGAGGGCGCGCTCAACGGCCCGTCCATCATGCCCGGCGGGAGCCAGGAGTCCTACCAGTCCCTCGGCCCGATGCTGGAGACGATCAGCGCGCACGTCGACGGCACCCCGTGCTGCACGCACGTCGGCCCGGACGGCGCCGGCCACTTCGTCAAGATGGTGCACAACGGCATCGAGTACGCCGACATGCAGCTCATCGCCGAGGCCTACGACCTGCTCTCCCGCGCCGTCGGCATGACGCCCGCCGAGGTCGCCGAGACGTTCAAGACCTGGAACACCGGCCGCCTGAACTCCTACCTGATCGAGATCACCGCCGAGGTGCTCGCCCACACCGACGCGGCAACAGGAAAGCCGTTCGTCGACATCGTCCTCGACCAGGCCGAGCAGAAGGGCACCGGCCGCTGGACCGTGCAGGACGCCCTCGACCTGGGCGTCCCGGTCTCCGGCATCGCCGAGGCGGTCTTCGCCCGGTCCCTGTCCGGCCACGCCGACCTCCGCAAGGCCGCCCGCGGCCTTCCCGGACCCACAGGCACCGGGGCCCAGGCGAACCTCGCCGACCAGATCGAGCAGGCCCTGTACGCGTCCAAGCTGGTCTCCTACGCGCAGGGCTGGAACATGATGGACGTCGGCAGCCGCGACTACGACTGGCACATCGACCTGGGCCAGATCGCGGTCATCTGGCGCGGCGGCTGCATCATCAGGGCCGAGTTCCTGGACCGCATCCGCGCCGCCTACCAGGCCAGCCCCGAGCTTCCCACGCTGCTCGCCGACGAGGAGTTCGGCCGCGACCTCGCCGTGGCCCAGGACGACTGGCGCCACGTGGTCGCCACCGCGGCCGGCCTCGGCATCCCCGCCCCCGGCTTCTCCGCCGCCCTTGCCTACTACGACGCGCTGCGCGCCGACCGCCTCCCCGCCGCCCTCATCCAGGGCCTCCGCGACTACTTCGGCGCGCACACCTACCGCCGCACCGACCGCGAAGGCACGTACCACACCCTCTGGGCCGCCGACCGCTCCGAACAGACCCGTTAGATCTTTCGCGATGGTCGTCGTCTTCGTCGCCGCGCTGATCGCGGTGACCCTCTTCGACCGCCGCAGCCTGCCCGGCGATACGTCCCCGGCCCGCGCGCTCACCGCAGCCGGTAAGTTGATCATGAAATTATGTTCGCATTTAATTCGCATCTCTCACGAGTATCTGATAGAATGTTCGCAGAGTCAAGTCCCGGATCGTCGTCAGAACGGGCGGTGGTGCATGGCCTGCGAACCGTGTCCCGGTCACGGGCAAGACGGCGCGGAACCGGCCGGTTCCGCGCTGCCGCCCGCCACCGGGCGCGGGTCCGAGGGCCGGGACGCCCCGGAGGATGACTGGGACGCCGAGGCCGCGCTCGACGCGCTGGTCGCGGCGGTGGACGCCGGCGAGTACGAGGTGCCGCCTGACCTGCCGGACGGGGCGGAGCAGGGCCTGTTCGTCTGCCTGCCGGCCGAGAAGCCGGCCATTTCCGGGTTCGCCCAGCACGGGCAGGCCGACACCCTGGCCCCGGGACCGCTGCTTGCCGCCCTGGTCGACGCGGCCGCCGGGCAGGACGGCGCCGGCCTGGCGGGGCTGCCCGAGGATGACCTGGCCGGGGTGGTCTCCGCGGTGCGCCGGCTGGAGTCGCGGATGGCCTGGACGTCGATGGCCGCGATGCGGGAGCTTGCCGCCCGCCGCCCGGCGGCCCGGGATCGGGACGCCTGCGGGCGGACGCGGTTCAGCGCGTCGGTCGCCGACCAGCTGGCGTTCGAGTTCGGCGCGAGCTGGCAGTCGGTGGCGGGCCAGATCGACTACGCCTGCCAGGTCGCGGCCCGCCTCCCGAAGACGTTCGCGGCGCTGGCCGCCGGGCTGATCCACCCCATCCACGTGCGGATCATCGAGGACGAGACCCGCCCGCTTTCCGCGCAGGACGCCGCCAAGGCCGACGAGACGCTCGCCGAGGCGGCGCAGTCCAGGTCGTTCGGCCAGCTGCGCTACGCCGCGCACCGGCTGGTGCTCAGGCTGGATCCCGCCGCCGCCCAGCGCCGCAAGGAGGAGGCGAAGCGGGACGCGCAGGTGCGCCGGTTCCGCGAGGACTCAGGAAACGCGGGGATGATCGCCCGCGAGCTCCCTCCCGACGAGGTGCTCGCCTCCTGGCAGCACGTCGAGCAGCGGGCACTCGACCTGCGCGCGGCCGGCGTGCCGGGCACCCTGCAGGAGCTGCGGGTACGGGCCTACCTCGACCTCCTCCAAGAGCGCGACAGCCGCACCGCCCGCTGTGCCCCGCCCAGCCCGCACTGCGGCCAGTCAGCCGGCCAGTCAGCCGGCCAGTCAGCCGGCCCGCAAGACGGCGGCAGCGATCCCGGCGTCGCGGCGCTGATCACCATCACCGTGCCGTCCGACACGATCGACGGGCGGTCCTGTGCGCCGGGCGAGGTGGGCGGGTTCGGCCTGCTGGACGCCGAGGACACCAGGACCCTGATCGCCGCCGCCGCCCGGCACCCGCGGACCCGGTGGTGCCTGACCGTGCTGAACCCCGACGGGACCGCCGCCGCGCACGGCTGCGCGCCCGGCCGGCACCCCGGGCCCCCGAACCTCTCCCGGTTCGCCCTCACCCCGGTGATCCGCGGCCCGTGCGACCACGCCCAGGCCGAGGACCGCTACCGGCCCAGCCGCAAGCTCGCCCACCTGGTC
>JASHTQ010000410.1 GCA_030040475.1 Streptosporangiaceae bacterium | reverse complement strand
TGGGCCGGGAGACGGTCGACAACCAGCCCGAGGGCGCCCTCCGCGTGCCGTGGTCCAAGGCCGGGATCATCATCGCCGACGGCACCGGGCAGGGTTCGGCGTACGCGGCGATGATGGCCACCGGCGGCCACGGGGTGCGGATGCAGTGGGATTACACCGGGGACACACCGGGGCTCCCCGGTGCCGTGTCGGCGGCGAGCCCGCGCTGGCTGCGGCTCACCCGCGACGGCGACACGATCACCGGCTACGACTCGGCCGACGGCACGGGGTGGACGCGGGTCGGCACGGTCACGCTGGCCGGCCTGCCGTCCACCGTCCAGGCGGGGCTCTTCGTCGCCTCGCCGCAGTACTTCTCCTACTCCGCGACCCTCGGCAGCGGCAGCATCTCCTACAGCGCCACCGAGTCCATCGGCGTGTTCGATCACGTCAGCAGGACGGGCACCTGGCCGGCCAGCGCGTGGACCGGCGAAGACGTCGGCATCACCAGCGACGAGTCCGCGGCGGCCGTGGGGGTGCCCCGGTATCACCAGGTGGGCGGCCGGTTCACCGTGTACGGGTCCGGTGACCTCGCGCCGCTCATCGCCGGGGCGACGAACGACGGCCCCAACATCACCGTCAGGGACTTCCTGCTCGGCGCGTTCGCCGGCCTGATCGCGGTGGTCGTGGTCGCGACCATGTTCATGACCGCCGAATACCGCAAGGGCCTGATCCGCACCACGCTGGCCGCCAGCCCGGACCGGGGCCGGGTGCTCGCGGCGAAGACGATCGTGATCGGCGCGGTCGCCTTCGTGACCGGCCTGGCCGCCACCGCGGGCGCGGTGCTCATCGCCACGCATCTCGCGCAAAGCGGCGGCGCCAACCTGTTCCCCGAGCCGTGGCCGACGCAGCTGCGCATCATCGCCGGCACCGCCGCGCTGATCGCCGTGGCAGCCGTCTTCACCCTCGCCGTCGCCACGATCGTGCGCCGCAGCGCCACCGCGATCCTCATCGCGATCGTGGCGATCGTGATCCCGTTCGTCCTGTCGGCGCCGCCAGGGATACCGACCAGCGTCGTCGACTGGCTGCTGCGGGTCACCCCGGCCGCCGCCTTCGCCCTGCAGCAGCCCGCGCCGCAGTACTACCAGGTCCAGGCCAACTACATCCCGTCGTCCGGCTACTTCCCGCTGGCGCCGTGGGCAGGGTTCGCGGTGCTGTGCGCGTGGACCGCGCTGGCGCTGGTCTTCGCGGCCTACCTGCTGCGCCGGAGGGACGCGTGACCCTTGCCCTGCACGCGGAGTGGACCAAGCTCCGCACCGTGGCAAGCACCGGCTGGCTGCTGATCGGCACGGTCGTGCTCACCGTCGCGGTGAGCGCGACCGTGGACGCCGCCGTCACCTGCACGTCAAGCGGCTGCGGGTCAGACCCCGCCAAGCTCAGCCTCACCGGGGTCCAGGTCGGCCAGGTGATGGTCGCGGTCATCGCCGTGCTCGCGGTCGGCAACGAGTACAGCACGGGCATGATCAAGGTCACGCTGGCCGCGATGCCGCGCCGCCTGGAGGTGCTGGCCGCCAAGGCCGCGCTGGTGGCCGGCCTGGTCCTCGCCGCCGCCGCCGTGGCCGTGCTCGCGTCCGTGCTGGCCGGACGGCTGATCCTGCCCGGGCACGGCTTCACCCCGGCGCACGGCTACCCCCCGCTGTCCCCGGGCAACGGGCCGGTGCTGCGGGCCGCCTGCGGGTCGGTCCTCTACCTCGCCCTGATCGCGCTGCTCAGCCTCGGCGTGGCGATCGCCGTCCGGGAGACGGCGGTGGCGATCGGCCTCGTCCTCGGCCTGCTCTACGTGTTCCCCGTCGTGGCCAGCGCGATCGGCAACCAGCACTGGTACCGGCACCTGGAGCAGATCGGCCCGATGACCGCCGGCCTCGACATCCAGGCCACGGTCAACCTGAAAACCCTGCCCCTCACCCCCTGGGAGGGCCTAGGCGTCCTCGCCCTATGGGCCGCCGGCGCGCTCGTCCTCGGCGCCCTCGTGTTCCGCTTCCGCGACGCCTGAACTGCGCTACGTGGTCCTAGCCCACTAGCGGACAACCCTCGGCGCCCCCGCCGCGGGCTGAGAATTCAGGGAACCATGCCCGTTAGGTCGCAGGTGCGCACAACGCGGAACGCTGTTGAGTACGGCAGCCTGCGCTCCTACGTCCTGCTGAAGGTTCGCGTGATCGCAGCAAGCACAGTGATTGCGAGCAGCCAGCCGAAAACGTGAAGCCCGGCTGCCACGGCGAGCGCTGCCCCTTGCGGATCAAAATCGCTGGCCTGCCCGAGCGTGGGTGCCGGGATAAGTACGTCAAGCGCGTACAGGGCAGCGTTGAAAACCGGATGCGGGCCCGGTCCCACGGGAATTGGGTGGTGGGTACTGAACACCAGCCATCCAGCGATGAACGCACCGGCCAGCAGCAGCAAGGCGCGGCCCGGCGCATACCCATAACCAGCGAGAGCGTCCTGCAGCAATCCCCATCCTCGCATCCACCAGGGACGTTGCCGTCTGCGTCGGCGCTGCCTGGCGAGAAGCACGCGGCGGGCCTGGTCATCATGGCCCAGCCGCCGATAGTACGCGGCCAGTTCCTCATATGGCTGAGGCCAGTAAAGGCAGTTCGGCCGAGCCACTCCAGCCGTTGGCGGGCGGGCAGATAGGTCATATCACCGTAGGTCAGTCCGTCAAGGCGCAAGTTTTGAGACCAGGACTCCCGCTGATCAACAAGCGTGCCGATCTTCGCGTCCGCTAGTACGATCGCCCCGTTGGCCTGGAACCCCTGGTCGCAGTACATCTTGCCGGAAACGGTGAGTTCCCGAGCGTTCAGGGCGGGTCCGTCCTTCCCGGCCGGGTGCGCGCCGCTGAGGATGAGCTGACTGCCGATCCTGGCGCTGGACAGGTCAACGGCGCCGTCGGCCTGGAACCCGCCGCTGCAAATCATGTCTGCGGTGACGGTGAGTCCCTGGGCGGTCAGCGCAGGTCCGTCCTTGCCGTGCAGGTGCGCGCCGCTGAAGCTGAGCTGGCTGCCGATGCTGCCGCCGGACAGGTCGATCGCCCCGTCGGCATGGAACTCCTCGTCGCAGAACATCGTGCCGGTGACGGTGAGTCCCTGAGCGGCCAGGGCGGGTCCGTCCTTGCCGTCCAGGCGCGCGCCGCTGAGATTGAAGGCTCCGTTGACGTTCGCGTTATAAAGGCTAATTGCGCCGATTTGGCAACCTCGTAGGTCCAGTGTCCGAGTGGTCGCCGCTGAGAGATCGATGCCGTCTGCAACATGGCACCTATCAAGGTGTAGTCGATGCTTCAATGTGACGTCTGGGAGCCTGAGTTCCCCAGTGATGCGGGCCCGAATAAGGTAAATGCCTCCCGTCTGACCTACCTCTACTTCGAGGGCGCCGCACAACAGTCTTGCCAGCACTTCGGCGCGCACTTGGCGGTCAAGCCCCCAGCTTTCGCCGGCCGCCGGGTCGTCGTCGCCCGCATTCTCAGTCCCGAATTCAACGATCTTTCCAGTCGGGAAGGCATCCCAGACCCGCTGTTCTGCATCCGAGAGATCTCCCGCGACAGTCATGTCAGACATCATGCCGCAGGGAAGGTCAAGTCACGGCTTACATCGCGTCGTGCACCTGCGCTTGCTAAGCGGGACAGCAGAGGCAAAAACTCAAGCTGAGTAGTCGGGTTGTAGTCTGGGTACAGGCAGGAGCGCCTGCCGTACTCCGAGCTGCCGTGGCCCGCGCCCGCGGCAGCGGCGAGGACAAGGGCCGCCGGTTCGCGCTAGCTGGGACACATCGGTCACCGCTGAGCCAGGCGATCGGGGCGCGGGGCAGCGTCGCCGCGAGGGACATGGCGTGACCGACGACAGCGCGTTCAAGAAGCAGGTCCGTGCCCGGATGGCGCAGACCGGGGAGAAGTACACCGTCGCCCGCCGCGAGGTCATCGCCGCGCGTGATCCGGGCCAGCCGCCGGCGGCACTGCGGGTGTTCCTGAACCCGCACGTGGACCTGGCGCTGACCGAGGATGCCGCCCGGGCGTACGCGGCGGCGGACGAGCAGGGCAGGCGGGAGATGGCAAACCGGCTGCTGGCGGATCACCTCGAGCTGGCCGGGTCCCAGGACGCCGGGCTCGCCGCCGGATCACAGCTCCTGACGGTTCAGGACCTGCGCGTCGAGGAGATCGACGACGTGATCCGCCGCCGGATAGGGCAGGCGGCTGGCGTTACCGCGGTCGGGGTCGGCGGGGACATGGACCACGTCCGGGTCGACATCCATACCGCCCGGCCCGGGGTCTTGTTCGGCCACGGCGGCGCCGAGATCGACCGCCTCCGGGCCGAGCTGGAGCAGCTAACCGGCAAGCGGGTCATGCTGAACATGCTGCACGACGACCCCGCGCCGCCGATCACCCGAGACGTGACGTTGTGAGCCCCTAGCGGCCCTTCACCCGGTCAGCAAACCTGCGCCACGCCGCGGGGCTGAACCGTCACCGAGGCCCTGACGGGCGGCCTGGCCGGCTGGGGCGTGCAGACCACCAGCGACGGCGGCCGACTCGTGTGGGCCAGGCTTCCCAGCCGAGGCGGCCTGGCTCGCGAGTCGGCGGCCCTGTGGTTTGGCCTGGTGATCGCGGGCAAGGGGAACCGGTAGCTCACTCGCGAGGAGGCGTCATGCCGAGGGCACAGATCAAGGACGAGAAGACCTACCGCAAGCTCCGCGAGCATGGCGAGAGCAAGGAGAAGTCGGCCCGCATCGCCAATGCGGCCGCGAACACCTCGATCGGCCAGGTCGGCCGCAAGGGCGGCAAGAGCGGCTCTTACGACGACTGGACCAAGCAGGACCTGGTCCGGCGGGCCAGGGAGATCGGCATCGAGGGCCGTTCCAAGATGAGCAAGGCCCAGCTGATCGACGCCCTCCGCAACCACTGACCGACCTCACGCCGTCTCCGGTCTAACCGGCGACATCGGCCTCTCCCGGCCTACCCGCAGCTTGGCCGGCGGGGTCGTCGCGCTTGGCGATCCAGTGGTCGCCTCGTTTCTCGAACTTCTGCTTCAGCGCGTCGAAGGCAGCCCGGTAGGCCCGATCTGAGTCGCCGTAGGCCTGCACGGCGTTCTCGCGCGCCTCGACAAAGGTCGCCTGTGCCTCAGGGCTCGAGCGTCGGAGGGACACGGGAAGGCCGTCAGGCCGCCCGTATCGCCTGGATCTTGGCATGTCGCGTCCTCCTTTTCCGAACTGCGCGGATGTCTGGCGTCGCCCGGGCAGGAGGCATGCCGGTCACAGCAGCGCGGATCGCGCCGCCTTGCTGAGAATGTCTATCTCCGGCGGGCTCCAGCAGCGCCGGACCAGGTCGGCGAACTGCTGCCGCACCAGCGTCGGCTCGCTCGCGCACACCGCGCACCGGCCGACGGGACAATGCTGCGTGGCGGAGATGGCCTGCAGGTATTTGCGGAATGGATCCATGCTCGGTCCTTCTCGGCTCCTCGGAGACCTGTGCGGCCGCACCACTACCCAGATGAGCAGGAATCACCCTTCCGACGTGGCCTTCGGCATGATCATTTCGTCGGCCGGACCGAACCGCACCTGGCCTGAATCATGTCCAGCCCGGTACGATAGGGGCTGACGGTTGTCGAGCCAGCCGGTTCCGGGCTGGCTTTTGCCCGAATCCCCAGTCGGCCCGTTTCCGGCCATACTCCTGCGTCCGATCCACGCCGGTGGGGTGACATGCCTGGAAAGGGCTGTGAGGTCAGGCGGGTTAAGGGAGTGCCGGTGGTGTCGTCGCCCGCCGAGATAGATGTCACCAACGCGGGCGAGCTGTTGCGAGCAATCCGGTCATGCACGGACGCCGGGCACACCGTGCTGGTGGTCGACATGAGCGAGACGACATTCTGCGATTCCGCCGCGCTGAACCAGCTACTGCAGGAGCATAAGCGGTTGGCGGCCGCGGGCGGCGGCCTACGGCTCCTGGTCGGTGCCGGTTCCGTAATACGGCTTCTGGCCATCGTCGGTGTCGACCGTCTGCTGCCGACCTTCACCAGTCTGGAGGAGGCCCTCGCCGAAGCGCCCGCGAGCAGCCATCCGGCCTGACACTGGGCCGTGTCTGCGACAGCATGCATGGACTGCCGCGCCGGGGGCAACGGTCACGGTGCAGCCAATTCTTCGGGAGGTTTCGCTGAAACCATCCGCGAGCTGAAGCCCGTCAAGGCAGCGCGGGATGACCCGCCCGCGGCTGCAGATAGAGACGAAAGGATCGAGCAGGCGCTGGCACGGTCATGCGAAATCAGGGAGACCGGAAGACGCCTGATAGAGGAGGCGCGGGAACGCGTAGCGGCGGTGCGGCGGCTGCAGCCCGATACAAGCGCCGACTCCTCGCCGATCGCCCGGGACACAGCGGCTCCGCTGATCGACGCGGACGAGCAGATCGAGCGGTCCAGGCAAGGCGTGCGCGCCTGGCTGAGCTGGCGGCGCGGCTGGTGCGGACGGAAGAGAGCGTCGCGCGCATCCATGACGAGATGGCTGACCGCGATTCCCGGTATGCCGCCCACTATCGCCGGGCCGCCGAGGATGCCCGCCGGGCGGCGTGCCGCGCCCGCGAGATCCAGCGCAACGCCGCGAGGCCGGACACTAGGTGAACCGCAGGGCCGGCGCCTAGCCGCCGAGCAG
>JASHTQ010000409.1 GCA_030040475.1 Streptosporangiaceae bacterium | reverse complement strand
CGCTTGAGCTCGTCGGGGGTGCCCTCGGCCACGATCACGCCGTGGTCGATGATGAACACCCGGTCGCACAGGATGTCCGCCTCCTCCAGGTAATGCGTGGTGAGGAAGACGGTGGTGCCGGCCTGCGACCTGAGCCTGCCGATGTGCTCCCACAGGTTGCTCCGGCTCTGCGGGTCCAGGCCGGTGGTCGGCTCGTCCAGGAAGACGAGCGGCGGCTCGTGCACCAGGCCGAGCGCGATCTCCAGCCGCCGCCGCTGCCCGCCGGACAAGGTCTTGACCAGCCGGTCCTCCAGGCCGGTGAGCTCCATCTGCCCGATCAGCGCCTCGGCGCGCCTGGCGGCTGCGCCCGCCCTGATGTGGTACAGCGCGGCCTGGTCGAGCAGTTCCTCGATCACCAGGCAGGACCGGTCGGTGCCGCCCATCGTCTCGCCGATGGCCTGCGGCACGTACCCGATCCTCCTGCGCACCCCCACCGGGTCCCTGAGCAGGTCGGCGCCCGCCACCGTGGCGGTGCCCGCCGTCGGCTGCAGCAGCGTGGTCAGCATCCGCAGCGTGGTGGTCTTACCCGCCCCGTTCGGCCCGAGGAATCCCACCACCTCACCGTCGCCGACGGTCAGGTCGACCCCCCTGACCGCCTCCACCGTCCGCCTGCGGCTCTTGAACGTGCGCGCCAGCCCCCGCGCCTCGATGATCCCCACGTCCCGCCTCCGTCCCGGCCCCCGTCCCAGCCTCCACCAGGACACCTTATCAAGTAATATCTCGTCTAGTCGAGCGGGTTCTCGGTGAGCGATACGGGCTGGCCGGGCACGGCAAGAGGCGGGCCGGGCAGGGGCGGCCCGGGAAGAGGCGGCCCGGGAAGAGGCGGCCCGGGAAGAGGCGGCCCGGGAAGAGGCGGCGGGGTGCCGCCGAACTCCGGGCAGAGCGCCTTGTGGTTGCACCAGTCGCACAGCCTGCTCGGCCGGGGCCGCCAGTCACCTGCCGCCCGCGCCCGCTCGATGGCCTGCCACAGCGCCGCGACCTTCCGCTCGGTGGCGAGCAGGTCCGACTCGTCCGGGGCGTAGCGCAGTATCTCGCCCTCGGCGAGGTACATGAGCTGCAGCAGCTTCGGCACCTGGCCGCGCAGCCGCCACAGCACGAGCGCGTAGAACTTCATCTGGAACAGCGCGCTGGCCTCGTACGCCTCCCGCGGCGCCCGGCCGGTCTTGTAGTCGACGATCCTGATCTCGCCGCCGGGCGCCACGTCCAGCCGGTCGATATAGCCGCGCAGCCGCAGGCCGGACTCCAGCGTGACCTCCACGTAGCACTCCCGCTCGGCGGGCTCGAGCCTGCGCGGGTCTTCGAGCGTGAAATACGCGTCAAGGATCGCCGTCGCCGAGGCAAGCCAGTCCGTTCGTTCGGCATCGTCTTCAAAGAGTGCGGCGAGATCCGGCTGGTCGGCGGCCAGCCGGTCCCACTGCGGGGTCAGCAGGTCGCGCGCGGCCTGCGGGGTCCGCTCGGCGGCCGGCAGGTCGAAGAGCCGCTCGAGCACCGCGTGCACGAGCGTGCCACGCGCGGTTGCCGTCGTCGGCGGCTCGGGCAGCCGGTCGATCACCCGGAACCGGTACAGCAGCGGGCACGTCATGAAGTCCGCGGCCCGCGACGGCGAGAGCGACGGCCCGGGCGGCGCGGCTTGTTCCGCGGTCTCCAACACCATTTCCTCCACAGCGCAACGGTAGAGCAAAGCACCGACATTCGCCGCGAGCCTCGGCATTGCATCGACACGAACGACCTCATCTGCACGTAGCATCGGTTATGTGGCAAGCACGACGCCGGAGAAACCGCCGAAGCGCCGCGAAGCCGGTCCCGGGATCGTGCTCGCGCGCCCGTTCGGCATCCCGGTGTACATCTCGCCTTACTGGTTCCTGATCGCCGCGATCTTCATCGTGCTCTACGCCGACGACCTGGCCCCGACGCTGCACGGCGCGACCAGATTCGTGGTGGCGGCGGCCTTCTTCGTGCTGCTGTACCTGTCGGTCCTGGTGCACGAGCTGAGCCACTCGGTCGTCGCGCGCGGCTTCGGGCTGCCGGTTCGCCGCATCCTGCTGTACCCGCTCGGCGGCTTCTCCGAGATCGGGGAGGAGCCGCAGACCCCGGGCAGGGAGTTCCTCGTCTCCGCGGCGGGCCCGGCCCTTTCCGTGGTGCTCGGTGCCGTCGGCTACGGGCTGCGGCAGGTCATCTCGCCGGATGGCATCGCCGGATCGCTCGTCTTCGAGCTGATGTGGGCCAACCTGTGGGTCGGCGGCTTCAACCTGCTGCCCGGCCTGCCGCTGGACGGCGGCCGCATGCTGCGCGCGGTGATCTGGAAGATCACCGGCCGCCCGGCGACATCGACGATCGCCGCCGCCTGGGCGGGCCGGATAATCGCGGTGGCCCTGATACCGCTCACCCTGGTGGCGTTCCGCGACGACCTCTACCTCGTGGTGTGGGCGGCGGTCATCGCGGCCTTCATGTGGACCGGCGCGACCCAGGCCATCAAGGTGACGAGGTTCCGCGAGCGGCTGCCGGAGCTGCAGGCCCGGCGGCTGGCCCGCAAGGCGGTCTCGGTCGGCGCCGACACGCCGCTCGCCGAGGCGATCAGGCGCGCGGACGAGAGCCAGGCCAGGGCCGTCGTGGTGGTCGATCACGACGACAAGCCGATCGCGATCGTCAACGAGACCGCGGTCATGGCGACGCCCCCGCAGCGGCGCCCGTGGATCGAGGCGGGCTCGCTGGCCAGGACGCTTGAGCCGAGCATGGTGCTGCCGGCCGACCTGTCGGGAATGGCGCTGATCGACGCGATCCGCCGGGCGCCCGCCACCGAGTACCTGCTGGTCGAGCCGTCCGGCCAGGTCTACGGCGTGCTGGCCGCCAAGGACGTCGACCACGCCTTCGCCGGGGTTTGAGCGAACCGGTGACTACCGTGCGGCGCGGGCCGCTGATG
>JASHTQ010000035.1 GCA_030040475.1 Streptosporangiaceae bacterium | reverse complement strand
GGTCAGCCCGGAGCTCGTGGTGTACCGCCGCAGCATCAGCACCGCCGCGACGACGACGCCGAACCAGGCGGTGTCCCTGCGGTCGGTCCAGCCGAACGGCCGCGGGAACAGGCCGTCGTTGGACGGCGCCCGCGACACCTCGGCGATGACCAGGGTCCAGCCGATCAGCGCCCCGAAGCCCAGGTACACGATGGCGGCGGCGCCGGTGCCGAGCAGCGAGGCGCGGCCGACGTTGCGGCGCGGGTCCGTGACCCGCTTGGCGGTGATGGCCGCCGTTTCCACGCCGATGAACGAGAACAGCGCCACCCCGGCGGCGATCCCGACGTCAGGCCGAGCGCGCCGGCCTTCTGCCGGTCCTTAGCCGACGTCAGTTCCGGTTCGCCCTGCAGCCCACCCGGCGGGTGGGAGCTGACTGCACTGGACACGGGTTCCTCCTCCCGGGCCTGACCGGGTGGTCCCGCATCGCGCCAAGGCTGGTGACGCAACCCACGGTCGCACCCCGGGCGGCCCTTCGCGCCAGGGAAACACGGGCCATTACCCCCGGCTCTGCGGCGGGCTGACCCCGGGTTGCCCCGTCGACCCCGCCGGGACCGGCTTGCGCTGGCCGTAAAACCACTGACCGTTCTGAATAATTAAAAATCTTTTTTTACCGAACGGGCGGTGGTATCACGTCAGCAGAAGCCGACACGTTCACCACGGCGGGCGGCTGGCGGCTGAAGGCCCGAGGGACCGCTTCGGAGGCCGGCCGCGTGCCGGTGCGGGCCGGCGGGCGGGGAGCGGCGCTCACCCCGCCGTAGTTCACCGCGCCGAGCGCGACGACCGCGATGAGGCCCGCGCCGGCCAGCACAGGGATCCGCGCCCGCTCCCGCAGCCGCAGCCGGGTACGCGGCGCGCGCGCGGTCTGCGGCACGCGGCCTCGCCTCGCGATCCGCACGGCGTGGTACCCGGCTGCCAGCAGGAACACCGGCGTGCTGGCGATGATGAAGAAGTCGGCGACGTTGTAGAAGTGCTTCCCGATGTGGATGAAGTCGACCGCGCCGCGGACGCTGCCCGGGGCGGTCCAGTAGTGCAGCCCGAGCCGGTCGAGCAGGTTGCTGCCCCATCCGCCGATCATCACGGCCCCGGGAACGTGCACGGCGGCCGGCGATCGCCAGCGTGCCAGGACCGATGCGGCGACGCTCAGCAGCCCGACGTCCAGCAGGTCGAGCAGCGCCCCGGTGGCGGGGTTGGCGTACCACGCGCCGACCGTGCGCCCGACCAGCGCGTCGCCGCCGGGGTTGATCCTGGTCCAGGAGATGTACCGCCAGGCCCACCACTTGGCCGCCTGATCCAGCACCGCCACCGCGATGAGCAGGGCGAGCACCACCACGCGCTGCCTGTTTCTGCGGTGCCGCTCCGCGGTTGGCGGGTCAACTGCGGTTCCCGCGGAGGGCATGCTGGTAAACGGCGAAACCTGGGGCTTTGGGCACACATCTCGTGACGATAACATACAGATAACAGTGCTATTACGGAGACGGTCCCCTGCCTGCGCGTTCACCGCGGGCAAGCACCAGGTTACGCCGCTCCGCAGCCGGGAGCCGCCTGTCATGCGCCGGAACACCGCACGGATCATGGCCGGCGGGCGGCCGGCCGACTGGCTCGCCGCGAGCTTCTGGTCCGGGACCGGCGGCCCGCTCATGTGGCGGAGCTATGACGCGGCGATCGTCAGCGAAGAGCTGCGTGTGCCGCGCGAGCACGGCTGGCGGCAGCGTGACGCTCGGGCCTTTCGGGGCGGGGGTCTTCATCTGCCAGGCATCGGGGCCGGCGAGACCGCTGTGACGCCCCCATCCGAACCTGTTTTCATTATCGTGGGTCGTTGCTGCCCTTATAGGGGTAGCTTTGACCCACGATCCTGCCGGTGGCGGGCGGCAGGGACAGGTGAGGCAGGTGGGATGTGCCGGTTGCGGCGGGCGTGATCCGCGTGGCGAACGTTTCCAGCCACGGCACTGAACCTGGCCCGGGCCCGAGCCGTGGCAGGCGGGCCGTGTTCCGCCCGGGGCGATCTGGGCTGGGCGATCTGGGCGATCTGGGCGGGGCGATCTGGGCGGGGAGCCGGTCAGGGACCCGTCAGATGAGTTCCAAGAACGCTCACCTGTGTAGTTACTTCTAGTTACTCAGCTCGCCGTTTCCGCCAACCGGACTATGCTCCGTTTACATGAGCCACGGTACCACGCCAAGCGGAGCGTGATCCGTTTTGACTGGAACCGGTACCCGCGCACCACGCGCGGACGCCACACGCAACCGCGACATGCTGCTCGCGGCGGCCACCCGGGCGTTTGCCTCCGGCGGCGAGGAGCCGTCCATGCGCGCCATCGCCCGGGAAGCGGGCGTCGGGATCGCCACGCTCTACCGGCACTTCCCGACCCGCGAATCGCTGGTCGATGCGGTTTACCATGACCAGGTCCAGCGCCTGACCAGCGGGGCGCGCGAGCTTCTCGGGCAGCTGCCGCCCGACAAGGCGCTGCGCCGCTGGATGGACCTGTTCGCGGACTGGCTCGCGACCAAGCACGGCATGCTGGACACGCTGCTGGCAATGGTCGAGTCGGGCGCGATCACCCAGGCCCAGACCCGCGGCGAACTGCTCGAAGCCATCTCCGCCATCCTCGACGCCGGCCGCGCCACCGGCGATCTGCGCCGTGACGTCAGCGCCGAGGACGTCGCGGCCAGCCTCATCGGCATCCTCACCGTGGCCGGCCGATCCGGGAACAAGGAACAGGCCAGCCGCCTGCTGAACCTGCTAATGGCAGGCCTGAGACCCGCGGCGACCTAGGGTGCGGCGGCCCGGATCCCGGCCAGGTCGCTGATCGCCGTGGCCCGATTCGCGCAGCCTGCCCGCGACACCGGCCCAGGTGGCCGGGCCGACTGACGGGCTGTGCACCGGGACGAAGCTCGTCATGCCCCGACTCTGCCAGGTTCAGATGCGCGCGACTGAGCGAGCAGGCCGGCATGGTGGGTCGCCGCGACCTCGGGGTGCGAGCGCAGCCAGCCCTTGAGCGCGTTGTCGCCGAAGCGGCTGTGCAGGACGTTATGCGCGGACTGGCTGACGCCGGGGGCCTGCTCGGCGTATTCGCGCGGCAGCGGCACCGTGTCGAGGGACGCGTCCAGCCGGGGGGCCCAGAAGAAGGCGATCGAGTCACGCGTCCCTCCGGGGGCGCACGGCAGGACCCGATGCGGGGTGGCCACGAGATAGCCATGGGTGGCTACTTCGAGCATCTCGCCGATGTTCACGACGAGAGCGCCGTCGATCGGCGGAACGTCGATCCAGCGGTCGGCGCCGGCCGGGCGGGCTTGCAGGCCGCCCTTGCCGTCTTGGAGCAGCAGGGTCAGGAAGTTCCAGTCGGTGTGCGGCCCGACGCCTTGCAGATCGGTGCCGTCGGCGGCCCCGACGTAGTGGATCAGCTTGCCGAACCAGTGCGGCTTGGCGGCGAAGAACTGGTCGAAATGGTCTTCGGGTAGCGCCAGCGCCACGGCGATCGCCCGGGTGAGCTCAAGGCCGATGGCGCTCAGCAGCCCGGTCCACTGCTCTACCAGCGGGCGGAGCTCGGGGACGGTGTCGTCGGGCCACTGGTTCGGTCCTTCGAGCAGCCGGTACGGCGCGTCCCAGAGCTCGGCGGGCACGGGAGCCTGTTCGGGCGCGAAGTCGATCTGCTCGCGGGCGTCGGCCCGGCCGGCGGTGATCTCGTGCCCGAGCCGGGTGTAGCCCCGGAAGTGCGGGGACAGCCGGTTGTCCAGCCGCAGCCGCTGCTCCAGCGGCAGCGCGAAGAACCGGGCCGCCGCCGCGGTCAGCTCGCCGATCTGCCCGGGGGTCGCACCGAAATCGGTGAGCTG
>JASHTQ010000408.1 GCA_030040475.1 Streptosporangiaceae bacterium | reverse complement strand
GCCTTCGCCAGCGGCGGGTACGCCGACCTGCGCCAGGTGCACGCCTGGAACCAGGACTTCGTGGCCGGCAGCCCGGCCGGGCAGCGCTACGAGCGGCTGGCGGGCGAGATCGACCGGGCGATCGCGTTCATGCACGCCTGCGGCGCCGATCCAGAGGAGTTCCGCGCGGTCGAGTTCTACTCCAGCCACGAGGCCCTGCTCCTTGACTACGAGCGGGCGCTGACCAGGACCGACTCGCGCAGCGGGCGTGCCTACGACCTGTCGGCGCACCTGCTGTGGATCGGCGAGCGCACCCGTGATCCCGGCGGCGCCCACATCGAGTTCGCGCGCCAGATCGCCAACCCTGTCGCGGTCAAGATCGGCCCGGCGACCGGCGTGGCGGACGTGCTGACGCTGATCGCGGCCCTGGACCCCGACCGCGAGCCCGGCAGGCTCACGCTGACCACCCGGATGGGCGCCAGGCGGATTCGCGACGCGCTGCCGCCGCTGGTGCAGAAGGTCACGGCGAGCGGCGCCGAGGTCGTGTGGGTGTGCGACCCGATGCACGGCAACACGGTCGAGGCGGCGACCGGGCACAAGACCCGGTACTTCGACGACGTGCTCGACGAGGTGGCCGGCTTCTTCGAGGTACACCGCTCGCTCGGTACCAACCCGGGCGGCATCCACATCGAGTTCACCGGCGACGACGTCACCGAGTGCGTCGGCGGGGGCCATCACGTCGCGGAAAGCGACCTGCGGGAGCGGTACGAGACCGCGTGCGACCCGAGGCTCAACCGCAGCCAGTCCCTCGACCTGGCCTTCCGCGTCGCGGATATGTACCGCCAGCACGTCACGGCCGAGCGCCCCAGAGCCTGGTGAGCATCAGCCGAACCCGCTGGCGGAACGGAAGCCTGGGCATCCGGTGAATGCACCACACGTCCTGGCCGGGGAGCAGGCAGTCGCCCGGGCAGTCGCCGTAGCAGTGGCGGCAGTGGCGGATTTCAGGCACGGGCCAGCCTAACTCTCCCGGCGCTCCACCACGGTGGCGGAGCACGGGTACGGGTGCGCTGGTACCACCGCCCGTTCGGCTGGAAAAGCGGGCGTCACTGGCGCGGGACCGGCTGGTTGGTCGCGGGGATCAGCGGCGGCGGGTTGCCGTAGACCTCCTGCTGGGCGGTGAGCAGGCCCGCGTCGGCGGCGGCCAGGCTGATGGCCCTGTTGGACCGCGGGTAGCTGGCCTGCCGCCCGAAGTTCAGCGCGCCGGTGAAGTCGCCGCAGGTGCGGCGGCGGAAGCCGGTGATGTTCGGTTCCCTGACGCCGAACCTCCGCTCGATGACCTGGATCAGCGAGGTGTGGTCGAGCACGCCTGAGTAGACGCGGCCGCCCACCGACCAGGGCGAGACCACGATGGCGGGCACCCGGAACCCGAGGCCGATCGGCTCGCCGCCGACGTACTCGCCTTTGGTGCCCTGCGGCGCGACCGGCGGCGGCACGTGGTCGAAGATCCCGTCGTTCTCGTCGTAGGTCAAGATGAACAGCGTCTTGTGCCAGAGGTCCTCGTTCGAGGCGATCGCGTCCAGCTTGCTCGCGACGTACTCGGCGCCGGCAGCCGGGAAGTAGTCCGGGTGCTCGGACTGGGCGGTGGGCGCGACGATCCAGGACACCTGGGGCAGGCGGCCGGCCGCGGCGTCAGCCTCGAACCAGCCCGCCGCCCGTTTCTGCATCCCCCGCTGCCACAGCGGCGACGACGGTGCCGCGCCGGCGAACTGCTTGAACCAGGCCAGCGCGTTGTCGTCGTAGTTGTCCTCCTCCTGGTAGACCTGCCAGCTGACGCCCGCGCGCTGCAGGCGCTCCGGGTAGGTGGTCCAGGACAGGATGACGTTGTCGTAGGCGGGGCTGTCGTCGATGACGGGGCCGCCGGCGGTGCCGCCCGGGTCGATCGTCCCTGTCCACATGTACAGCCGGTTGGGGTTCGTCGGCCCGAACACCGAGCAGTGGTAGTTGTCACAGACCGTGAACGCCCGCGCCAGCGCCCACTGGAACGGGATATCGGCCTGGGTGAAGTAGCCCATCGTGTACGGGCCCTTGGCCGCGATCCACTGGTCCATCTTGCCGTTGTTCCAGGCCTGGTGCTGCGTGGGCCACGAGTGGTCGGTGCCCGGCGTGGCCTGCGCGCTCGTCGTCGACGTGTCGTAGCGGAACGGCGTCAGGAAGCCCTGCGCGTGACCATCGAACGGCTGGCGGAAGACCGGGTCTCCGTTCGGCAGCCTGATCGCGGCGGGGTCGGCGAAGCCGCGGACGCCGGGCATGGTGCCGAAGTAGTGGTCGAAGCTGCGGTTCTCCTGCATCAGGATCACGATGTGCTCGATGTCGCCGAGCGCGCCCGCGGGCTGCAGCTTCGCGGTGGCAGCCAGCGCCTTGCGCAGGTTGACGGGGAGCACCGCGCCGCCGACCGCGACGCCGGACAGGGCGGTGGCGGTGGCCAGCACCCGGCGCCGGCTGAACTGCGCCGACTCGGCGGGGGGCGGCGCTCCTTCGGCGGAGCCCCGCGGACCTTCGGCGGAGCCCCGCGGACGGCGGGCGAGGTACCAGCCGAGGGCGACGAGCAGGAGGGCCAGCAGGCATTCGCCGACGATCAGCGGGATCCACGGGCTGCTCGGCGCGGCCGGCGCGGCGGGCGCGCCGGACCCGGGGGCGGAGCCGAACTCGGCGATCCTGTTGTGCCCGCTGTCCGCCACCCATACCTGGCCCCTGGCCGTGACCGCGAGGCCCTGCGGGAACTCCAGGTCCTCGCCCGCCTTCCCGGCGCTTTGCTGCAGGCCGAACTCGGTATAGAAGCTCCCGGCCGGGCTGAACACCGACACCAGGCCGTAGTCAGGCTGCGCGACGAAGATCCTCCCGGCCGGGCCGACCGCGATGCCGCCGGTGTCGCCGAGGTCGCCGAAGCCCGCCTGGGTGGTGCCGAACGACCGCAGCGGCATCCCCGCCGGGGAGAACTCGTAGACCGAGTTGCCCGCCGCGTAGCTGGGGCTGGACACCCAGACGTCGCCATGGTTATCCAGCGTGACGCCGGCCGGGGTCGGCACGGAGATCGACGCGTGGTAGCGGCCGAACGCGGAGAACTCCTCCACCCGGTTGTTGCCCTGGTCGGCGACCCAGACGTCGCCGAAGGGCGAGATCGCCAGCGCGACCGGCTGGTCCAGCTCGCCGCGTCCGCTCCCGGCCGAGCCGAACGCCCTGATCTTGCGGCCGGACGGTGAGAACTCGACCACCCGGTCATGGCCGGTGTCGGCCACCCAGACGTGCCCGGTCGCGTCGACGGCGATGCCCTCGGGCTGCTCCAGGCCTCCGGCGAAGCCGATGATCAGCCGGCCGGACGGGGCGAACTCGACCACCCGGTCATGCCCGGTATCGGCCACCCAGACGTCGCCGTTCGGGTCCAGGGCCACGCCGTAGGGGCCGGCCAGCACCTGCTGCCCGAAGGCCAGCCGGAACCCTGGCGCGTGCGCGAGCGGGCCCGGTGTGAGCGATACAGCGGCTAGCAGAAAGCAGGGGGCGACGATCCCTGGCCACCGACGCCCGCGCCGCCAAAACAGAGGGGCCATCGACCAGGAAATTAACCCATCCAGGCCGCGCTGTACACCGCGGGGCTGCCCGCGGCGCCCGGCGGCGGCACGCGGCAGCCCGTGACGAGCACCGACATGACGCTACGCTCATCAGTCATGGCGGTAGATCACCAGGTACCCGGATCGCTTTCGCTGTACCGGAAGGTGGCCGAGGACATCAAGGCCGCCATCGCGGGCGGCGGCTACGCGATGGGTACCCGGCTGCCGTCGGAGAGCGAACTTGCCGAGCGCTATTCGGTGTCCCGGGGGACCGTCAGGCAGGCGTTCGCCGCGCTGCGCGCGGACGGCGTGATCGCGTCGCGGCGGGGAGCCCGCCGGGTGGTCATCGGCGGCCCGAGGGTGCAGAGCTTCGGCGAGCTGCTGTCGTTCTCCCGCTGGGCCAGGGCCATGGGCGAGGTGCCGGCCGGCCAGGTCGTGCGGATGGAGCGGCGCCCCGCCAAGCCGCTGGAAGCCGGGCAGCTCGCCGTCGCGCCCGGCGCGCCGATCTACCACCTCACGCGGGTGCGGCTGCTGTCGGGAAACCCGGTGATGATCGAGCGCGGCGCCTATCCGGACCGGGTGGGCATCCTGGTGGCGGGCATGAACCTGGAACGGGACTCGATCACCGAGCGCCTCGAGGAGCTCGGGATCGTGTTCGCGGACGCGGAGCACGTCATCGACGCGGTGCCCGCCACCGCCGCCGATGCCAGGCTGCTCCGGGTCCAGCCGCGGGTCCCGCTGCTGCGCGAGCGGCGCCTCACCATGGACCTGGCCGGGGTGCCCGTCGAGTGGTCCGACGACCGCTACCTGGGCAGCGCGGTCGCGTTCAGCGTGCACAACTCGATCGCGGTCAACGCCCTGTCCAGGACCCCCGGGCAGGGACGTCACCACGGGTCAGGAGCGGACCAGGCCAGCCCGGAGCAGGCCGCGCAGTAGCGGCTCGAAGTGCGCGAAACCCGGCGGCGTGACCGCCGGGTCCTTGGCCTCGTCGTCCCAGCGGCGTACCGCGACCGCCGCCCGCGCGAACGGCAGCGCCTCGAACGCGGCGGCCTGCGCCCCGGTCATCGGGCCGCCCTGCCGCGCCAGCGTCCGCACCGATTCCGCCGAGAGCAGCCCGAAGTAGCCGGGCTCGGCCGCGCACAGGTATCGCTTGGCGCTGACGTGCAGCCGGACGGGTTCGGTCACCTGCTCGCCGAACCACTGGCTCAGCCAGTCGGCACCCGCCGGGCCGTGCCGGGCGTCGGTCTCGCCCAGCAGGTGGCCGATGTCGTGCAGCAGGGCGGCGGCCACCTGCGCCGGGTCCGCGCCCGCGGCCTCGGCGAGCGCCGCGGCCTGCAGCATGTGGGTGCCGATGGTCACCGGCTCGCCGAGATAGTCCCGCGCGCCGGGCCCGGCGAACAGCGCCCCGATCTCCGCAAGCGCGGTCATGGTGGTCCTCCTGTGGTCCGTCTCAGCACGGCCAGCGTGCTCGCCAGCCCGTCCAGGTCGGCGTAGCAGCCCTGCAGGTGCCGTCCCGCCGAGTTCTCGCTGCTGCCGAAGGCGGTGCGGGCGTGCAGGATCCTCGTGTTGTCGAAGACCAGGCAGTCGCCGGGTGCCAGGCGCAGGTTCAGCCGCCGCTCCGGCGCGGCGAGCAGTTCGGCCCACCGCCGGTAGGCGGCGTAGAAGCGGGTGATCTCGGCGTGCGGCAGCAGCAGCGGCAGCGCCGACCTGTTGTTGAACCGGACGCCGCGGACCCGGCCGCCCGGGCTGAGCTCGATGAGCGGCCTGCTGGCCCGCAGCTCCGCGCCCTTGTCCTGGTAGCCGAACGACACGTCGGTGCCCGTCAGCAGGCCGAAGGCCGCGGGGTCGGCGGCGCGCAGTGCCGCCGCGGCGCAGAACCCGTCCACCAGGCCGGTGTCCCCGCCGTCGGCCGCGGTGCGCAGGCAGTGCAGCAGCTGGATCGTCGGCACCGGGTCGCGGTACGGGTTGTCGGTGTGCGGCAGGATCTCGCGGCTGGTGTAGGCGAGGTTGCCCGGCGAGGGCTCGACCCGGACGTCGAACAGCCGGCCGTAGTTCGTCTCCCGCACGTAGCCGAAGCTCGCCGCGACCTCGAGCACCATGCCGGGCTCGGCAGG
>JASHTQ010000407.1 GCA_030040475.1 Streptosporangiaceae bacterium | reverse complement strand
GCCACGGTATCGGGATGATCGGCGCCAAGCAGCCGTTCCTGAGCGGCCAGAACCACCTCAAACAACAGCATCGCCTCGACGGCCCGGCCCGCCTCCCGATAAGCGGTCGCGAGGCCGATCAGTGCGGCCAGGGTATCGGGATGGTCAGCGCCAAGCGCGCGTTCCCTGGCCGCCAGCGTCTGCTCATGCAGCGGGATCGCCTCCTCGGCGCGTCCCACGTCCCGGTAAGCATCGGCCAGGTTATGCCGCGTGCTCAAGGTCCTGGGATGATCGACGCCAAGCAGCCGCTCGCACGCCGCCAGCGTCTGCTCGAAAAGCGGAACCGCCTCGGCGGCGCGGCCCGCGTCCCGGTAGGCAGCCGCGAGGTTATTCCGCGCCCCCAGCGTGCTTCCGTGATCGGGCCCTAGCGCCTGTTGCTTGGCAGCTAGCGTCTGTTCATGCAGCGGGATCGCCTCCGCCGCCCGGCCCGCGTCCCGGTAGGCGGCCGCGAGATGATTCCGCGAGTTCAGAGTATCGTCATGGTCGGCACCGAACACCCACTCCCGTGCGCCCAAGGTCAGCTCGAACAGCAGGGTCGCGTCCTGGATCCGGCCTGCTTCCTGATAAGCGGCGGCTAGGTTGTCCTGTGCCGTCAAGGTGTCCGGATGGCCCGGGCCTAGCAATCGTGCCCGGTCGACCATGGTCCGAGCGAACAGCGGAATCGCCTCTTCGACCCGGTCGGCGCCCCTATATGCGGCGGCGAGGCGGCTGCGCGAGTTCAGCGCATCGGGATGGCTCGCGCCCAGAAGCCGCTCAACGTCAGCGGTCAGCGCCTCACCGACCGCGACGGCTTGCGGCGCGCTGTCGCCCAGTTCGATCAGGTGATCCAGCGCGAGGAGCCGGGGCCGCAGCAGGACTCTGGCCAGCTCTTCATCGATATCACCTGACGGGCTCGCCGCGCTCGCTAGCAGCGCCGCCGTTTGCTCGGGAATGTCTCTGACGGCAGGCCGGTCCTCCGATCCCATCAGTACGTTCGCCCGAGCCTCCAGCACCGACGCGGCGATCAAGCACACGGATGTCAGCCGCTCCCGGTGAGCCAGATCGTCGCGGACCACGCTCCTCACCAGGCGATGCGCGATGAGAGTCTGGCCGTCCAGGCTGGATATCAGCAATGACCGCTGGACTAGCTCCTCCAGGGCTCGATCCACCAGGTCCGTCGACGCCCTTTGTCCGTCGGCGGTCAGCGCTCCCATATCCCCTGCAGCATGGAACAGTTCCCGTCGCACCCCGGCCGCCGAGAGCACCGCAATGATCTCCATCACTCCGGCGTACAGGCCCGTCTGATCAGCCGTCCGGACGGCGTCAAGCGCCACCAGGATCGCATCTGCCAGGCCGACCGGGTGTGGTCCTCCTGCCCCGGTGGCCTTGTCCGCCGGTGTCTGTTGGGCTCGCAGCCGCTCTAGGTACGTCCCATACTCAAGATGCTGGGCGGCGGCCACTGCCGCGGCCTGAGCCAAGGCCAGCGGCAGACACCCCAGCTCACTGGCTACCTTGGCGGCTTCTTCTGTGTCGGAAATGCCGGTACGAGCGGCTAGAAACGCTACCGCTTCTTCGGCCGTGAACACGCTCACCGGGACAGGGATGGCGGACGACTTGATCCACAGGCCCGCCACCGCCTGCTCATCGCAGGCGATGAGGACGCGGGCAGTCCCCTCGGTTGGCACGAACGGGCGCAGGATTTCGGGATCGCTGACGCCGTCGAATACGAGCAGGCATCGGTCTCCATCGGCTTCGAGCCGGTGCCGTACCGCCAGACCCGCGTCGGCGAGGTGCGAATGGGAACGGCCCGCGGATAGCCCTGCGGCGTCTGCCACCTCGGCCAGGCCCGCCCGCAGCGTCCCGGAATCCGCAGCGTTTACCCAGGCTATAAATCGCCAGCCGGCGGCGCGCATGGCCCGGGCGTAGGCGGCCGCCACCTGCGTCGTGCCAACCCCCCATCCGCCAGTCGCGGCGTACAGTACCGACACCCTCGCGCCGTCTCGGTCCAGCTCGACCAGTAGGTCGGCTCTTGGCTGGAATCCAGGTGGTTCGCCTGGGATGCAGCCGATTACCACCTGGTCATCCGCAAGCTCGCCAGGCTCCTGGTTATCGGCGGACTCGCGTGACCGAGACTCGGCCTCCGTCTCATCAACAGGAACACGTGGTGCGGGTGCGGCAGGCTTTGCCTCCTTGTCGCCGGCGGCATCCGCGGGCATAGTCGCGATGTCGCGCGCGGCGGAATCAGCATCCGGCCCTGCGTGCGTCTCCGGCCGTGCGTCATAATCGGCCCGGTCGCCGGACACGGCCTGCCGCCAGCTCACCAAGCCGGGGCCGTTCGCCCGGCCACGGCCGTTCTCACAGTCCAATCCATCGCCACCCCCACCAGGCACCATGGATTCCAGACCTTGGACAGGTAACCGTTGTGCAACGGTTACAGACACTTACATACCCTCCCGCTCCCAAATAAACAGGTCGGTTGTTTCCTGGTCGTCGTTCGGCTTACGTAATATTTCGCCCTCGATCCGAGGCAGCGGCGCGGACCAGGGGAAGGATCCGGTAGGGGACCTGGGCCGCCAGGGAGATGAGGGTGGCGGAGCGGACCACGCCCTCGGCGGAGACGATCGCGTCGAGCACCCGTTGTAGGTCCGCGTTGCTGCGGGCCACCACCCGGCAGAGCATGTCGCCGGCGCCCGTGATCGTGTGCACCTCGAGGACCTCGGGGATCGCGGCCAGCCGTTCGGCAACCGGATCGTGGCCGCCCGCCTGGCGGATCTCGAGCGTGATGAACGCGGTCACCTCGTAACCGAGCGCTGTCGGATCTACCTCCGGGCCGTATCCGGTGATCACGCCCCGGTCGCGCATCCGGTCCAGCCGCGCCTGAACGGTGCCCCGGGCCACGCCCAGCCTTCTCGATGCCTCAAGCACGCCGACCCGCGGCTCTATGGCGAGCAGTTCGATGAGCGCGGCGTCGAGGCGATCGATGAACCCTGGTTCAGTAATGGTCATGGTGTACAGGAATACCACTGCATGTTCAGAATAATTAGACAATATGACCAGGATAGAAGCACTTGGTTGCGCAGTTTGAGCCTCTGCTCGCATCCTAATTGCATGACCACGCCAGCACAGGACAGCTTCGGGATCGTCGGCATGGACGCCGTGGTGTTCGCGGTAGGGAACGCGCGGCAGGCGGCGCACTATTACTCGACCGCGTTCGGCATGCGGCGGGTCGCCTACCGCGGCCCGGAGACCGGGTGCCCGGACGAGGCTGTGCACGTGCTTGAGGCCGGCCGCGCGCGGTTCGTCTTCCGCGGCCCGGTTCGGGCCGGAACCAGGCTCGGCGAGCGGGTCGCCGAGCACGGGGACGGAGTCATCGACTTGGCCCTGGAGGTGGAATCGGCCGAGGCCGCGTATGACTACGCCGTCGCGCACGGCGGCCGCGGTCTGGAGCCGCCGCGCATCCTGGAGGACGATCACGGCAAGGTGGTCGTCGCTGCCATCGCCACCTACGGAGACACCAGGCACACGCTTGTCGAGCGCTCCGGGTACTCAGGTCCCTACCTGCCCGGGTACGTTCCCGCGTCCCCGGTTGTCACCCCGGGCGAGCGCGCGTTCTTCACTCAGATCGACCACTGTGTCGGCAACGTCGAGCTCGGCCGGATGGATGAATGGGTGGACTTTTACCACCGGGTCATGGGCTTCACGAACATGAAGGAGTTTGTCGGGGACGACATCGCCACCGAATATTCCGCGCTGATGAGCAAGGTCGTCGCGGACGGAAGCCGTAAGGTGAAGTTTCCGCTGAACGAGCCCGCCGTCGGCAAGCGCAAGTCGCAGATCGACGAGTACCTTGAGTTCTACGGCGGCCCGGGCGTGCAGCACATTGCGCTGGCCACCGACGACATCCTAGCGAGCGTCCGGGCCATGACGGCGGCCGGTGTGGAGTTCCTGAAGACTCCGGACAGCTATTACGCCGAGCTCGGCTCGTGGGTCGGCGAGACCCGGGTTCCGGTCAGCGAACTGCGCGAACTCGGCATCCTGGCAGACAGGGACGAGGACGGCTACCTGCTGCAGATCTTCACCCAGCCTGTGCAGGACCGGCCGACCGTGTTCTTCGAGCTTATCGAGCGGCACGGCTCGGAAGGGTTCGGCAAGGGCAACTTCAAGGCGCTGTTCGAGGCCATCGAGCGGGAACAGGCCAGGCGCGGCAACCTGTGATAGCTTGCTCGCCCCTGCAGTTAGGCCGCAGTCCCGAGGCCGACCCGTCATCAAGGTCGAGCACGGAGGCGACGCTGGCGCACTGAAAATGATCAGTCCGTTATTTTGCCAGTAGAATTAGCCGTGTCCAGCCGTCTTGACTTGCTCGCTCACAGGGATATGGGAGGGGGCGGGAAATGCTCAGGGAGAGCCTGCTCGCCCTGGCAACGCTGGCTGGCCGGATGGTGGTAGATGCCGCGACCACCGACGAGTGGCAGACGGCAGAGCGCGGCTACGCCAAGGTTCTGGGCCGCGGGGACGCCGAGCAGACACGGCTGGCTGAGCAGTGGCTGGAAGAGACACACGAGCAGCTCACCGGCCGGGCTGGGTCGGATATGGAATTGCTCCGCACGGCGTTGGCGGCTCGGTGGGCGGGACGGCTAGCGGACCTGCTGCAGAAGAGCCCGGATGCCGAGGCTGACCTGCAGGCTCTCATTCAGGACCTCCAAGAGGCACTGACCGAAGGTAAGTCATCCGGATCCAGACACGAGATCTCCGCCAATGGTGATGTCAGTACGCTTTCACCCGACGCCGAGCACCCGGGCGCACTCGCAACACGGAGCGAACTCGCCTACTCGGCTGGGCAGGCTGGGGACGCTAGCGGCGCGCGGGACCAGTTCGCTGCCTTGTTGCCGGTAGCCGAGCGTGTCCTCGGCCCCGAGCACCCCGACACCCTGGCGACCCGCGCCAGCCTGGCCTACTGGACCGGACAGGCAGGAAATCCGGCCGCCGCGCGGGACCAGTTCGGCGCGCTGCTGCCGGTAGCCACCCGCGTTCTTGGCCCCGAGCATCCCGACACCCTGCTCAATCGCCACAATCTTGCCAACTTCGCAGGCTACGCAGGAGATGCGGCCGCCGCGCGAGACCAGTTCGCCGCGCTGCTCCGCACCCGTGAGCGCGTGTTCGGCTCGGACTCCCCCGATACCCTGGTCGCCAAGTTCAACCTTGCCTACTGGACGGGACGCGCTGGAGCCGCAGCCGCCGCCCGGGACCAGTTCGCCGAACTGCTCAGCGTCCGCGAGCGGCTATATGGCCTAGACCACCCCGAAACCCTGGCCGTGAGGGGAGAACTTGCTTACTGGACCGGATGCGCAGGAGCCGCAGCCGCCGCCCGGGACCAGTTCGCCGCCCTGTTGCCCTTCTGCGAGCGGATCCTCGGTCCCGAGCACGCCGAGACCTTGGCCGTCTGGTACCAGCTCGCCCACTGGACGACGCTAGCGGGAGACACGACCGCCACGCAAGGCTAGTTCACCCTCCGGCTTACCTAACCGCTTCGGCGACGTCGACGGGGATGGCGACGGCGAACGCGAGGGCGACGTTGAGGGTGACGGGGACCGGGACGGCGACGTCGAAGGCGACGGCGAACGCGAGGGCGAAGGGGAGGGCGACTGCGGCGTCTCGGGCGACGGCGAGGACTGGACCGGAGGGGGAACGTAGGCCGGGGGTGAGGTGACGGTCGGCGACGGCCTCGCAGCTCGGGATGTGGCGGCGGCCGTCGCAGTAGGGCTGCCCGAGGAGATCCCGGCGGTTGTAGGGGCTGCCCGGGCAGGTGTCGGGCGGGAACTGGCCGATGGAACCGGTTGGGCACGTGCGGCGTGCGAACCGGCGAAGGTAAGCAGCAGAACGCCTACGGCTGTCACGGCCCACACCGCGACAGCCGTCGTGGCGACCGCCATCCCGACATTGCCGCGAATGCTGTCCCAGCTCGCGCGTCTTATCGCTTGCGCAGATAGTGCGGCCCACGTCGATTCCGCGCGGCGAACCGCTTGTCGGCGGTAAGCAACCGCGTCCTCAGAACTGGAGGTGCAGCGGCTCAGGACCTCTTCCCGCAACTCCGGCGGGAGTGGGGCCAGCGGCAGCAGACCGGACAGAACAGTCGGGCGCAACGCACCCCGCGAGTGATTGATGCAGGTCTGGCACTGCTCCATGTGCCATACGACAAGGTCGCGCGTTTGCTCGGTGAGCTGCCCATCCCAGTCGGCCAACAATTCCCCCATCACAGGGCAGGCTTGCCGCCCGGCAAGCGCGGTGCGCAGCGTACCGAGCGATTTCTCCAGCCGACCACGGGTGCGTCCGGCCAGGGCACGCGCCCGGTTCACCGACACGCCGAGCGCGATGGCAAGATCGTTGTCGAACAGATCGTGCCTGAAGCTCAGCTCGATGACCTCACGCTCTCTTGGCTTCATGTCGGCCAGGATGGAGCGGATCAGCTCCCGCAGTTCGGCTTGCCCCAGATAACCGTTGACGTCGGCCAGGCCGTCCGTCGCCTCGGCCGGCCGACTGACCACGGGGAACTGCATGGTCGCATCGGTCAGCGGGCCGACCACCCGGAACTGCACCGTCGCATCCGGCGACTCGCCGGTAGGGCGGAACTGCGCTGTCGAACCTGGCGGGGGCCCGCCCACGCGGAACCGTACCGTCGAGTCGGCCGGCTCCCCGGCCGCGCGGAACTGGACCGTCGAGTCAGGCGACTCGCCGACCGCGCGGAACTGCACCGTCGTATCGGCCAGTTGGTCCGTTCTATGGGCCTGCTGGTCCGCGCCATCGGCTGGGCGACCGCCTCTATCGGCCGCGCGATTCGCCTCTCCGGCCTTCGTGCCCCTGTCGGTACGTTGGTTCGTCGCGTTGGCCTCGTCCCGGATGGCTGGCCTAGGCCACCGACGGCGCCGGCACTCGTTGCGGGCCAACGCGAACAGCCACGGGCGCAACCTGGAAGGCCCGGGCAGTTCGCTCACCGTGGCGGCGGCGAGGATGAACGTGTCCTGCAGCGACTCGGCTGCGTCTGCCGGGTCATGCAGCATCCAATGGCAGTAGCCGTACAGTTGGGCCGCATACTCGTCATACGCCATCACAATGCCTGCCGGGTCTCCCGCCGCGAGCGCTGCGACCACCTCAAGGTCGTGATCGGTCTCCTTAGCGGGCGCTCCCCGCTTCCGGCTCGGGGATGAACTGCCGGGCAGGCTGGCATGAGGACCAACTCCGCGGTCGGACGGCAGCCGACCGGCCGCATCGGCAGGAGGGCGACGGAAGCCTGCCGGTAGCGCCGGCCCGGCCGCATCGGCAGGAGGGCGACGGAAGCCCGCAGGAAACACCTTCGCGGCGACATCGGGGACTACCCGACTCTCCCGGGCGGTCTGAGTCTGCTCAGCCCTGTAGCCCGTGGTGAGCCTCTCCTGAGCGGTCTGAGTATCGGGATAGCCGGGACCCAGCAACCGCTGACGGCCTGTCGAGTCTTGCTCGAGCAGCGAGATGGCCTCGGCAGCCCGGCCCGCGTCCTGGTAGGCCCTAGCCAGATTCCTCCGCGAGGTCTGGGTATCGGGGTGGTCGGGACCCAGCACTCCGTGGCGACCTGCCAGCGTCTGCTCAAGGAGTGGAATCGCCTCGGCAGCACGGTCCGCTGCGAGATAGGCGGCGGCGAGGTTACCTCGGGAGTTCAGGGTGCTCGAATGGTCGGGACCCAGCAGCCGCTCTCGTTCGGCAAGGTTCAGCTCGTACAGCTGAATGGCCTCGGCGATCCGCCCGGCGTCCTGGTAGGCACTTGCGAGGTTGTTCTGTGCGGTGAGGGTTGCGGGATGGTCGTGACCCAGCTTCAGCTGGAGTATGGGCAGAGTCTGCTCAAATAGCGGGATCGCGTCCGCGACTCGGTTCGCCACCAGATAAGCGGCGGCGAGGCTGTTGCGTGCGTTCAAGGTGTCTGGATGGCCGGGACCCAGCAGCCGCTTGAGGTCCGCGATCAGCGGCTCGCCAATCGTGATTGCCTGAGCGGCGCTATCGCCCAGCTCGATCAGGTGATAAAGCGAGATGAACCGGAGCCGGAGCAGAATTTCGGCTAGTTCCTCGTCCGGCTCATCCGCGAGCTCGGCCGTGTTATCCAGCAGCGCCACAACCTGCTGGGGGATCCGCCTCACGGCCGGACGGTCCTGCGACCCGGCAACGGCGATGGCGTGCGCTTCCAATACCGAGGCGGCGACCCAGCACACCGCCCCCAACCGCTGCCTGCGCACAAGCCCGTTACGGACGGCCCGCGCCACCAGCCGGTGCATCACGATGATCTGGCCGTCCAAGCTGAACGTCAATAGCGACCAGTCGCGTAGCGAATCGAGCACCTGATCTACCAGGTCAGCCGTTACCCGGCGGCCGCCACCCGCGAGCACGCCCGCCCGCCCGGCCACGTGCAGCAGCTCGCGGCTAACCCCAGCCGACGACAGTACCGCCATGATCGCCATGACGCGGGCGCACATGCCCGTCTTGTCAGCTGCCCGGATCGTCGCAAGCGACAGCAGCACTGCTCGCGCCACGCCGTGCAGATACGGCTGGCCGTCATCTCCGGCCAGTGACCTCTCGGTCGGCATCGTCTGCAGCCGGTCCAGGTATCTCGCATATCCATAGCGCTGACCCCTTATCAGGGGCGCGGCCAGCGCCAGCGCCAGCGGCAGATGCCCAAGCGAGGTTGCCACCGCGGCCGCCCCGGCCTCATCGTCCAGGCCGGTCCGCCCCGCCAGGTAGGCCGACGCCTCTGCAAAGCTATAGACGTCGATCGGGACGGCGCTCCCCAGGTTCGCTGCCGGCCGCCGTGCAGTGGTGATCACTACCTTGGCCGAACCGTGGGCCGGAACGAACTCTTGCAGCGCCTCAAGATCTGGCACGTCATCGAATACGAGCAGGCAACGGTCTCCGTCGGCCTCGAGCCAGTGTCGTACCGCGGCGGCCGACTCGGTCCTGCCCGGCCCGGAATCCTCGTAGGCCAATCTGGCAGCATCTGCGACAGCCGCCAGTCCCGCGAGCAGGCTACCGGCGTCGGCGCTGTTGACCCAGGCCACCAGCCGCCAGTCTTCCGCCAGCTTCGCTCGCGCGTATGCCGCCGCCAGCTGAGTAGCACCCAGACCGTGAAGTCCCCTCATCGCGTGGATCACCGACACCCGCGCACCAGCCTGGTCTAGCTCCGCTAGCGGACCCATCCTGGGCCGGAAGCCAGGCGGTTCTGCTGGGATCTCGCCCACCACGACCGGGCGCCTCGATTCCTCCGACGGCGGCGGCCGGTAGGTCTCCGAGAGGTCTCCGGACGCGCTGCGATGGCTGACCGTCAGGCCGTGCGAGATGTCAATAGTCTGGTCCACCACCGCTCCGCGCTAAGCGTTACACATCATCGGGCAGCCGCCGTGACACGGCGGTTACGGACATCAACATACCCGCCCCGTCTGCATCAAACGGAGCAGTGAACCTAGGGTAGCCAACTGCGGAACGCTCCTGGCCTGCACAGATCGTCGTTAGGACCGCCGCTTAGCTATCCGCCGTACCCACGCCAAAACGGCCCTTACATCACCGTGGTCGAGGAAATACGCGACAATCCCGAAAGCGACGATCGCGCAGCAGGCCGCCGGAACCGCTACGGCAACTGCCACCAACTTGTGATGCAGGGGCACCACAAGGCTGACGGCCACGCCCACCGTGGCGCCCGCCGCGCCGGCGACCAGGCCGGCAAACGCCGCGTGGCGGGTACCTTGCACGGCAGCCGGGCCGCAGATCCTCCGGGTAACGAACACGAGCGGGACGGCCACCGCGGTCTGGCCGATGGCGATGCCCAGGGCCAGCGCCGCGGGCACCAGACGAGCCGGAGCCAGTTCGGCAAGCACCACATCGGCCACGATCGCGACCAGCCAGCTTCCGGCCAGCGCCGCGGCGGCGATCTTGAGCCGCCCGATGACGAACATGACCCGGGACAGGTTCGCGATCACGGCGTTACCCGCGATGCCAAGGCCAAACAGAACGAAGGTCCAGGTCAGCTGAGATACCTGATCCGGCTGCTTGGCCAGGACGTGGGCGGCGGGAACGGCGATCGCGGCGATAACGGCCGTGCCGAGCCAGGACAGGAGCAGGACCGCTCGAGTTGATCCGGCACTGGTCCGGTCGAAGTCCTGCCCCTCCCGCGCGGACAGCACGGGGAACGCGCTGACCACGATGGACAAGGCCAGCACCGCGGCGATCGTGCTGAACACCTGCGAGGCGTAGTTGAAGACGACGAGCGCGCCGGTCTCCCCGCGGCCGTTGGCCAACTCGATCGTCGCTATGCCGTCCAGGTCGGTCATGATCAGATCGATGATGCCGACCAGCGCCAGGCCGCCGGCCCGGCGAGCCACTCCGGGCGGGAACCGGAATTCCGGCCGCAACCGTAGCCGAAGCGACCACACCGGCGGCACGGCCACCACTACCAGGGCGGCGATGCCCAGCGTGGTGCCCACGGACAGGACGAGCTCGGCGGACAGGGGCAGCCTGGACAGCGGGAGCCCCTTGTCCAACGGGACGAAGGCCAGATAGCAGGCGATCAGGACCAGGCTGGAGATCCCGGGGGCGATCGATACCGCCGCGAACCGGCGGTAGGACTGCAGCAGCCCGTACAGCACTACCGACAGCCCGTACAGCAGAGCCTGCGGAGCGAACACCTGCAACATGTTGCCGGTGACGGCAACCACGTCGGCGTGGACGCAGTGCGCGTTCGGGTTACTGGGGTTCAGCAGCGAGGCGATCGGCGCCGCGACCGCGACGATGATCAGGACCAGCGGCACCACGATGACGAGGGTCCAGGTCAGCAGCGCCGAGGTGATCTGGCCGACCCGCGCCTTCTCCTCCGGGTCGCTGGCCGCCCGCTCAGCCGAGCGGGCCAGGATCGGGACCATGGCACTGGTCAGCGCGCCGCCTAGGATCAGGTTGTACAGGAGATCGGGTATCTGGTTCGCGGTGACGTACGCGGTGCCCAGGCAGGTCGCCCCGACGGTCTGCGAGAACACGAGCGTGCGGACCAGGCCCAGGATCCGGGACAGGATGGTCAGGCTCGCCACCACGGCGGCGCCACGGGCGATGCCGTCACCAAGCCGCCGTCCCGGCACCGGGTCGGCTGGCTCCGGTGACCTAGTGCCTTTGTCTTCATGGGCCTGCACATGCAACTCGCGGTCACTTGGCATGCCAGGCCTCCGTCCAAGCACCCTGCCAGTGGACCGACAGGATCAGGATCAGCTCGAACCGGTCCCTACATAGGTAGACACGCGGCCTCACCCTACTTGAGCGCCTAGAAGCCGAGAAAAATACACACATCGGACGACGCCGGGCCAAGCGCAGCAAGCTGCGCAGATCAGCCGACCGCAGGGTTCATACCCTGCGGCGCGCTGATGCGGAGACTCGGGTTCACGACATAGTGTCGAATGGTGCAGCAACACAGCCAGTACCCCCACAGCCAGCCCCCACCCACCTCCCTGGCCACCCTCGGTGAGCTACGCTCCTCGGGCCACGTCTACCGAAGCGTCAAGGAAGAGATCAAGCAAAATCTGCTTGCGGCGATGCGGGAAGGGCGAGACCCCTTCCCCGGCATCGTCGGATTCGGCCAGACTGTCCTGCCGCACCTTGAGCGCGCCCTTATCGCCGGGCACGACGTTATCCTGCTCGGGGAGCGAGGCCAGGGCAAGACCCGGCTGATCCGCACGCTCGTCGGGCTGCTCGATGAGTGGACCCCGGCCGTCGAGGGCTGCGAGATTAATGATCACCCCTACGCGCCTGCCTGTGCCAGGTGCCGGAGACTGGCCGCCGAGCTCGGCGATGACCTGCCCGTCGCCTGGCGGCATTCCGGCGACAGGTACGGCGAGAAGCTGGCCACCCCGGACACCAGCGTCGGCGACCTGATCGGCGACATCGACCCGGTCAAGGTGGCGGAGGGGCGCACCCTCGGCGATCCGGAAACAATTCACTTCGGGCTGGTGCCGAGGACCAACCGGGGCATCTTCTCCCTGAACGAACTGCCCGACCTGGCCGAGCGGATCCAGGTGTCGCTGCTCAACGTGCTCGAAGAGCGCGACATCGGCATCCGCGG
>JASHTQ010000406.1 GCA_030040475.1 Streptosporangiaceae bacterium | reverse complement strand
CTCCCGCCGAGCAGCAGCAGCCCGCCGAACGCCAGCGCGTACGCGTTGACGACCCATTCCAGGTTGCTGCCCGAGAAACCGAGCGCGGTCTGGATGTGCGGCTGGGCGACGTTCACGATCGTCGCGTCGAGCACGACCATGAGCTGCGCCGTGGCGATGACGGCGAGCGCGAGCCCGAGCCGTCGCGGCGGCGAGCCCGTTGCGACCGCGCCACTGACCGCCGTGACCGGCTGCCCCGTGTCTGATGATGTGGCAGACAAAACTATCTCCCTCACATGCGAGCGTGCTGAACTACAGCCCCGGCACGTAACCCGGTCACCAGGGCGGACGTCTTTTAAAAATCTTTTTTATTTAGCCGAACGGGCGGTGGTATCTCTGCCCGGCACGTCTTCTTCTCCCCGAGTGGCCCTCGTTTGTGTCCTCCCGTAGCACGGACGGCGTCCCGCCTGAGTTGTCATCGGTTATGACGTTCCGCACCCCGAGGATGTGACAATCACCTCCCGCCGCGCGATCGAAGCATCTTCCGCATCAGCGTGAGCAGGCACTTGCGCTCGCCGGTGTCCAGCCCGGTGCACCACGGCGCCCTGGCCGCCAGTTCGCCGAGGATCCGCTCCCTGGTCGAGACGCCCTCCGAGGTGAGCACGATGTTCTTGCTCCGCCTGTCCCGCTGGGATGGTTCCCGCCGGGCCAGGCCGTGCCGTTCGAGCGCGTCGGCGATCGTGGTGACGAAGGAGGCGTCGCAGCCCAGCTTCAGCCCGAGTTCCTTCATCGTCATCGGCGCGTCGAGCTTGGCCAGCGCCATCGCGTCGCTGCCGGTCAGGCCGAAGCCTGACGCGACGCCCTGGCCGAGGTCGTGCGCCTGCTTGATAAGTTCGGCGAGCACGTCCAGAATTTCCTGGTTCAGCGTGTCGTCGTCCTCGGCCACGGCCGTGACGCCTGCCGCCATGCCCTCCTGGTCATTCATCCGTGCTCACCCCCAGACGTTCCTCATTACCTGACCTACTCAACGGTTGAGCTACTCAACTATATCCCTCAACCATTGAGTTACTCAACCTTATTTCGCGGCGCTCACTCCGCTGGGCCAACTGGACCCGGCCCGGTGGCGTCTTAGGGCTAACAGAACGGAAGGTTCAGCGATGGCCCAGGAACCGGGACGCCGAGCGTTCCTGCAGTTCGCGGCCGCGGCGGGCGGAGCAGCGCTGCTGTCGGCATGCAGCGGTAACGGCGCGCCCCGGTCGGCGGGTGACTCCGCGGCGGGCACCCGCTCGGCGGGCGCCGCGTCGGCAGGAGCGCGGTCGCCGGGCGGCACCTCCTCACCGCAGGCCGTCAGCGGGCCGCCGACGTCGGCGGACTGGTCCGCGCTGGCCCGTGACCTGTCCGGGTCGCTGGTCCGCCCCGGCGAGGCCGACTACACGACGGCCAAGCGGCTGTTCGACCCGCGCTTCGACTACCTGCACCCGGCCGGCATCGCCTACTGCGCCGGCCCCGGTGACGTGTCGACCTGCCTGGCGTTCGTGCGCAAGTACGGCGTCCCGGTGGCGGCCCGCAGCGGCGGGCACAGCTACGCGGGCTGGTCCTGCACCAGCGGCCTGATCGTGGACGTGACGCGGATGGCCGGGGTCAGCGTCGGCGGCGGCACCGCGACCGTCGGCGCGGGCACCCGGCTCGTCGACTTCTACAACGACCTGGCCGCCCGCGGCCGCGCGGTGCCGGGCGGGTCCTGCCCGACGGTCGGCATCGCCGGGCTCGCCCTCGGCGGCGGCGTCGGAGTGGTCTCCCGTGCCTACGGCCTGACCAGCGACAACGTCACCTCGATGGAGATCGTCACCGCGGACGGCCGAGTCAGGACGGCGAACGCGGCCACCGATCAGGATCTGTTCTGGGCCTGCCGGGGCGGCGGTGGCGGCAACTTCGGCGTGGTCACCTCGTTCACCTTCAGCACGCACCCCGCGGGCGAGATCATCCTGTTCTTCCTGTCCTGGCCGTGGTCGCAGGCGGCCAGCGTGATCGCGGGCTGGCAGTCCTGGGCGCCGAACGCCCCTGACGCGCTGTGGTCGAACGTGCACCTGGCCGCGGCGCCCGGCGGCTCCACCCCGACCATCCAGGTCGGCGGCACCTACCTGGGCAGCGTGAGCGACGCCTCCGCCGAACTGGAGAAGCTGTACGCGGCGGCCGGCTCCGACCCGTCCTCGCCGTACCTGGAGAGCACCACCTGGCTGCACGCGATGCTGGTCGAGGCCGGCTGCGCGAGCCTGACCGTGGACGAGTGCCACCTGCCCACCCAGAACCCGGCGGGCGAACTGTCCAGGGCCTCGCAGTACGCCAAGTCCGACTTCTTCACCCGGCCGCTGAGCAGCCGCGGCATCGCCACCCTGCTGTCCGGCGTGCAGAGCCTGCAGCGGGTGGCGGGCGCGGCCGGGGGAGTGGGCGGGATCGCGTTCGACTCGATGGGCGGCGCGGTCAACAGGGTGGCCCCGGGCGCCACCGCGTACGTCCACCGCAACTCGCTCTTCCAGGCCCAGTACACGACCGGCTGGACGCCGGGAGCGGCCGCCGCCGGGGTCGCCAACCAGCACGCCTGGCAGCGCTCGTTCTGGCAGTCGATGCGGCCGTACGCCAGCGGCCAGGCGTACCAGAACTACATCGACCCCGACCTGGCCAACTGGCGCCAGGCCTACTACGGCGCCAACTACGCCAGGCTGACCCAGGTCAAGGCCGCCTACGATCCCGACAGGGTGTTCACCTTCCCCCAGGCGGTGTAATCCGCGTGGCTCGGGGCGCCGCGACAGGCGTGCATGATGGTATGTGCTCGATTAATTGGGTATCCGAGGCCCATGCAGCAGCTACCCCCGTGTAGGTTCCGATGACAAGTAACGCTGAGCTCACTGGCACCGCCCCCGGCACGACCGCGCCCGGCGGTCAGGATCAGGTGTCCGTGCTGCTCGTCGAGGACGACGACGGCGACGCCCTGCTGGTCTCCGAGCTCCTGCAGGAGGTGGGCGCCGCGGTCGTGGTGCAGCGCGCGCGGTCGCTCGGCCAGGCCGAGGCCCTGGTCTCCGACGCGGCCTGCGTCCTGCTCGACCTGGGCCTGCCGGACTCCCAGGGCTTGCACGGGCTGCGGCAGCTGCTGCAGCTCGAGCCGGAGGCGCCCATCGTGGTGCTGACCGGCGAGGCCAGCGAGCACCTCGGCCAGCGGGCGGTCCGGGCGGGAGCGCAGGACTACCTGGTCAAGGGCGAGGCCGACGGGCCGATGCTGGACCGGGTGATCAGGTACGCGGTCGAGCGGCGCCGCGCGACACAGGCGCAGCGGGAGCTGCACGTGGCGCAGGTCCTGGCGCAGGAGAACGCCAGGCTCGAGCGCGGCCTGCTGCCCTCACCGCTGCTGACGGACGCGCGGCTGAGCGTTTCCGCGCGCTGCCTGGCCGGCGGCCAGCAGCGGCTGCTCGGCGGTGACTTCTACGACGTGGTGGAGGCGGCGGACGGCTGGGTGCACGCGCTCATCGGCGACGTCTGCGGCCGCGGCCCGGCCGAGGCCGCGCTCGGCGTCTGCCTGCGGGTGGCCTGGCGCACGCTGGTGCTGGCGAGCAGGCCCGCCGACGAGATCTTGTCCACGCTCAACCAGCTGCTCGAGCACGAGCGGCAAGACGACACGATGTTCGCCACGCTGTGCATGCTGTCGGTCGCGCCGGATCGGGCCGTCGGCCAGGTGCGGATGGCCGGCCACCTGCCGCCGCTGCTCGTCACCCACGGCGCCGTGCTCGAGCTGCAGACCCCGTCCTCGCCGCCGCTCGGCCTCGGCAGCGTCAGCGAGTGGCCGGGGACCGCGGTCCGCCTGGACGGCAGCTGGTCGGTGCTGCTGTACACCGACGGGCTGATCGAGGGCCGGATCGGGAAGGGATCCGAGCGGCTGGGCAGCGAGGGGCTGATGGACCTGATCAGGGACGTGCTCGGGTCCGCTCCCGCCCCCGCGGCGGCGGCACCGGACGCGCAGCTCGGCGTGGTCAGGGCGCCCGCCGATGACCGGCTGCTCGACCAGGTCATCGAGCACGTGCGCGAGCTCAACGGGAGAGACCTCGACGACGACCTCGCGATCCTCTCGCTCGGCTACACGCCGTCCGGCGAGCCATGAGCGAGAACGACCGCACGGCACACCGCTGGCCGCTAAGCCGGATCGTCGGCGCAGGCGTGCTCGGCCTGCTGCTGTTCTCCGTCGCTGCCGTGGTCGCCGGCGGGCTGGCCCTGGTCAGCCTGCACGATTCCCGCGACCGCGTGGTGAACACTCTCGATCCGGCCGCCCTGGACGTCCAGTTGCTCGCCAACGGCCTGCTCGATCAGGAAACCGGCGTCCGCGGCTACGCGCTGAGCGCCAATCAGAACTTCCTGCTCCCCTACACCCAGGGCATGGCCGAGGAGAAGACCGCGCGGACCAGCCTGGAGGCGGTCATCGGCCAGCTGCCCGGCGGCACGAAGGCGGACCTGACCAGCGTGCTCAACCAGGCTCATGCCTGGCGCCTCACCTACGCAGAACCCACCATCGCGGCGGTGAAGAAGGCCAAGAGGCCGGTCACCGGCGGCGTCGCGGCGGGGAAGGCGGACTTCGACACCCTGCGCGCCAAGATCGCGGTGCTCCAGGGGGACATCAGCGGCGCGCGGACCCGGGCCGTCGCCTCGCTGAACGATGACGCGTCCGCGCTCGACGTCGTATTCGTCGCGGTCGCGGTGGGCCTGGCGGTCATCGTGGTCACGCTCGCGGTCGGCCTGCGATCCAAGGCGATCACCCCGCTGCTCAGGCTGGCCGCGCAGGCCCGCCGGGTGGCCGGGGGGGACTTCGAGCACGTGGTCACCGTGCGCGGCCCGCGGGAGGTGACGAACCTGGCCGCGGACGTGAACACGATGCGCGAGCGGATCCTGCGCGAGCTGTCCGCGACCCAGACCGCGAACGCGGTGCTGCAGGCGCACACCGAGGACCTGCAGCGCTCCAACGCCGAGCTCGAGCAGTTCGCCTACGTCGCGTCGCACGACCTGCAGGAGCCGCTGCGGAAGGTGGCCAGCTTCTCCCAGCTGCTGCAGCGCCGCTACGCCGGGCAGCTCGACGCGCGCGCCGACCAGTACATCGAGTTCGCGGTCGACGGCGCCAAGCGGATGCAGGCGCTGATCAACGACCTGCTCGCCTACAGCAGGGTCGGCCGTTCCGCGCGTGAGCCCACCCTGGTGTCCAGCGACTCCGCGCTGGTCGCGGCGCGCAACAACCTGGCGACGTCGATCGAGGAATCAGGCGCCACCATCGAGACCGGCCACCTCCCGCTGGTCCTCGCCGAGCTGCCGCTGCTCACCGCGGTGTTCCAGAACCTGCTCAGCAACGCGCTGAAGTTCAGCGGCGGCAAGCCGCCGCGCATCGTCGTCACCGCGCGCCGCGACGAGCCGTTCTGGCTGTTCTCCTTCGCCGACAACGGCATCGGCATCGACCCGGACTACGCCGAGCGGATCTTTGTGATATTCCAGCGCCTGCACGACCGCAGCGCCTACCCGGGCACCGGCATCGGCCTGGCCATGAGCAGGAAGATCGTCGAGTACTTCGGCGGCAAGATCTGGCTGGACACGTCCTACACCGACGGCGCGCGCTTCCTGTTCACCCTGCCGATGCCGGAGGAAACCCTCGACCCCGCAGCACCGGACCCGCTGGAAGTGCCACAATCTGACATGCCCGACTGGCCGCTAGACGAGGAAGCCGATGGCTGATTTCGCTGCCGCCGATCCCACCGTGATCGACGTGCTGATGGTGGAGGACGACGAGGGCGACATCCTGATGACCAGGGAGGCCTTTGAGTACTACAAGATCCGCAACCGCCTGCACGTGGTGAGCGACGGCGAGCAGGCGCTGCAGTTCCTGCGCCGCACCGGTCCTTACGCCGACGCCCCTCGTCCCGGTCTGATCCTGCTCGACGTCAACCTGCCGCGCCGCAGCGGCCTGGAGGTGCTCGCCGAGGTGAAGCAGGATCCGGACCTGCTGGTCATCCCGGTGGTCATGCTGACCACCTCGCGGGCCGAGGAGGACATCGTGCGCAGCTACGCGCTGCACGCCAACGCGTTCGTCAGCAAGCCGGTCGACTTCGAGCACTTCATCGACGCGATCAGGCAGATTGACAACTTCTTCCTGACCCTGGTCTGCCTGCCCACCTGACCTGCTAACGTGCTCCTGCCGGATGAAAGGGGCGCCGCCGTGGCCGGGATGATCTTCTTCACTGACAACTACCAGGACCGCAGCACCAACGAGGGATACCAGTTCGAGTTCTTCTGCCGTCGCTGCGGCAACGGCTATTCGTCCTCGTTCCAGCACTCGGCCACCGGCTTCGGCGGCCGGCTGCTCCAGATGGGCGGCAGCCTGGTTGGCGGCAACCTCGGCGAGAGGGCCTCGCAGCTGGGCTGGGACGCCGAGTGGATGCGCGACGGTAACCGCGGGTCGACCCGCGACAAGGCGCTGGCCAAGGCCGTCGACGAGATGAAGCCCTACTTCCACCAGTGTCACCGGTGCGGCCAGTGGGTCTGCGAGCAGGTGTGCTGGAACGCCCAGCGGGGCCTGTGCGCGACCTGCGCCCCCAAGCTGGACCAGGAGATCGCCGGCATGCAGGCCGCGGCCCAGGTCAGCCAGCTGAACCAGAAGATCCAGGGCCAGGACTGGACCGGTGACATCAACTACCGCGACCAGGCCACCGCCATGTGCCCGTCCTGCAACCAGGAGAGCGGCGGCGGGAAGTTCTGCCAGAGCTGCGGCCACCCGCTCGCCGCGGCCGAGACGGAGAAGAAGTTCTGCGCCAACTGCGGCACCGCCCTGAACGGCGCGAAGTTCTGCGGCGAGTGCGGTACCCCCGCAGGCTAGCCCCGCCGTGAGCGCCACCGTTTACCGCATCCTCTCCCCGGCAGGCGAGCAGCGCGAGGATGGCTCCGCGGACGTCAAGGTGGCCGACGGGGCGCTCGTCCTCGCGCCCGCCGCGGGCGCGGTGCTGCGCGTCCCGTTCGGCCAGATCGCCTCGGTCACCGAGCCCGAGCCGTTCACCGTCCGGGTCACCCTCGCCGACGGGAACGCGATCGACCTGAGCCGGCTCGGCGTGATGCGGACCCAGTTGCTCGCCGAACTCCGCGACGCCCGCGGCGACGACGCGGCCCTGGCCGCCGCGGCGGTGGGGGAGGCCGCGACGTTCTCCGGCATGAGCGGGGCACAGCCCGCCGAGATCAGGGTCTACGACGACCTGCTGCTCGTCGTCGGGCCCGCCGTCACCGACCGGGTCAGCTTCTCCTTCGTCGACGCGATCCGGACCCAGGACTGGGCGGTCACGGTCGAGGTGACGGGCCGCGCCGCGGTGACCCTGTCCAGGCTCGGCCGCCGCACTGACGAACTGGCCAAGCTGCTTGCCGACCGGCTGAGCGAGGCGCGCGCCCGGACCGCGGCCTTCCTCGGCTCGCTGCTGCCCGGCCTGGACCCGATGGCGCTGCGCGCGGCCGCCGGCCTGCTCCGCGACGGCGTTGCCGTCCCCGCGAGCACCCTGAACGCGATCCACCCCGACCTGACCGGCACCCTGCTGCAGATCGCCACCCTGCCCGCCCGCCAGGACGCGGTGGCCGAACTGGCCCGCCGCACCGATCTTGCCATCGGCTTCAAGCAGCTAGCCTCCGTCCGCCGCCCCGCGGCCGGCATGACCCCCTGGCACGATCACGCCGCCACCCCCCACATCGGCCAGCACGATTCCCCTGGCGGCACCTTCCGCCCCGGCCTGATGGGCATGCTCGCCGCCGAGACGATGTCCTCGGGTCCCCAGGCTTTCGTCGGACCCCAGCCGGGTCCCGGCGCCTCCGCCGGCCCCGGCGGGTTCCCGGGCGGCGGCGCCTTCGGCGGTCCCGGCGGCGGCGCCTTCGGCGGTCCCGGCGGGTTCCCCAGCCCCGGCGGCCCCTTCGGGTTCGGCGACGGATACGCCGCCTACGGCAACTACTGGGCCTTCCGCGCCCTCGGGGCCGGCCTGAATCCCGGCCAGCAACAGCGGCCGATGGCGGGGCGGCCCGACGTCACCCGGGGCCTGCTCACCCCGGAGACCGAGGACCTGTCGGCCCTCACCGCCACCGGCGCGGA
>JASHTQ010000405.1 GCA_030040475.1 Streptosporangiaceae bacterium | reverse complement strand
CGCGGCGAGGTGGTCCGCGGTGGGGCCGTCGACCGCGTTGCGGCGCGCGGGCCGGTGCAGGAAGACGGTGCTGACCGGACCGGATCGCTCTACCCGGACCGCCTGCTCGGTCGTCATGGTCCGCTTCCTTCCGCTCGATGGCGGGCTCGTTCGTGGTCGAAGTGCCGTCGGGTACGTTCTATCGCGGCAAGGATGCTACAGCCCGAGGCTGAACCTGCCCAGCGGGGTCGCTTTATCCCTTTTGTCGCTTATAAGAATTGATTTGCGTGGTCGATCGGTGCTTCGCGGTGGATCCATGGGACTGGGGTGCCCCCTTTCGACCACAGAGCACGGATCAACCGCGGTAACCGGAAAGCCCCTCCGCCCGGCGTGGCGCTGGCGGGGTCCCCGTGACGGCCGTGACTTCAGGGGTTCGTTCACATGCCCGCCGTGGCCTCGACGGTCAATCGGCGGTCTCTCCGCTCATCAGGCGCGACGAGGAAAGGCGGTACGGAAATATTGGGCTGCTGAGCGAGCAGATCGCTCATCCGTAGCAGGCCTGAGTAGATAGAAGTGGCGCTCTCAATCTCGGGGCGGATGGGATGTTCCATCCTGGGCCCGGCTCCCCGGACGTGAGGCATGGCCGTGGTGGTTCGTCACCGACCTGCGGGGCCTTCATCCGCGCGCCCTTGTCGAGTCGCCGTCTTCGTTTCGCCGCCGCGGCATCTTCATCACCAGCGGGGCACTTGACCGCGCATCAGTACCGGCCTCGGAAGAGAGGACATCCGCGCGCTCCTCGACGACCTGTCCGCAGAACTGGCGGCACGCGGGGCCAGGGCCGAGCTCTTCCTTGTCGGAGGCGCCGCCCTTGCCGTGGCGTATGACGCCACGAGGGCGACCAGGGATCTCGATGCGGTGTTCGTCCCCGCCGATATAGTCCGGCAAGCCGCAAGGGCGGTCGCGGAACACCGGGGACTCGCCGAAGACTGGCTGAACGACGCGGTGAAAGGGTTCCTGCCCGGCCCCGACCCGGACGCGCAGCGCTTCTACTCCAGCGACTCCCTAATCGTCGATGTCGCGTCCCCGAGGTACCTGCTCGCGATGAAGCTGTTCGCCGCCCGCGCCGAGATCGACGCCGACGACATCATCCTGCTATACCGCCAGCTCCGGTTCACCACCGTAGACGAGGGCCTCGACCTGGTGGAGCAGGCGTACCCAGGCCGGCCGGTCCCGGCGAAGGTGAAGTTTCTGCTCACCGAGATCGTGGACTCGCTGCAGCACTGACGTCCTCCACGGGCAAAGGCCTCACGGGCACTGACCGCGTGTGATGATCACAATCTCATCGTGGCTTCGATGGTAAGGCGACGGCCAGCATGGGCGTGTGCAGAGTTGGTGTGGTCCCTTCTTCGTCGGCCACTGGCCCGCTTCGTCCCCCCGCGGCCTCCGGACGCGGTGCCAGCGTGGCGCTGAGCGCTTCGTGGTGCAGCCGTGGCCTCCGGGCCACGGCCCGAGGGGAATGAAACCCCGCTTCCAGTACCTCCCAGGGTGCTGAAACCCGGGTTTCATTCCGCAGCGGCGGCTCCGCCCAGCTGGCACACGGGGTGGGTGCCTGCAGGGCTGGGGCGGGCGCTTCTCGTGAGGCGCGTGTGGCTCGGGCCGTGATCTGGCGGGTGGCTCCGGCGGGGTGCGTGTGGCGGGGGCTGTGATCTGGCGGGTGGCTTCGGCGGGGCGCGTGTGGCTCGGGCTGTGATCTGGCGGGTGGCTCCGGCGGGGCTCGTGTCCCACCGGCCCTGATACGCGGGGTTTGTGGGTCACGAGCCCCGGACGCGGGCAGGGCAGCTGGGTGCCGGGCGGGCCGGGCGACCCGGGGTGGGCGGTTACCGGTGCATTGTGGCGCCGGTGGGTCAGCCGGCCGGGCGGGCGGATGTGTGCAGGTTGGCCTGGTTCTCTCTAGCGCCCGGGGGTGTGCTGGGTGCTGTCCTGTCTCATCTGCCTCACTGGTTCCCTCTAGCCCGCCCCGGGGGTGCCGGGTCCTGTCCCATCCGCCTCACTGGTGCCATCGGATCGTGATCCTGGGACGGATGTCTTAACTTCTGCGGGGAGGATCTGGGCTTCGGGGCAGGTCGGGGTGGCGGGATGCACTCGATGCTCCCCGAAGCCCTCGTCTTCCCGGTATTCCGGGAGGTCCGGCGCTTAGCGGACGGCGCGCGCGTGCCGCGGCGACAGGCCGCGCTCCTTGGGCGCGGGCCGTGCCCGCGTCAGTTCCTCGGGCAGCGGCAGCAGCGGGTTGGACGTGCTGTCCACCACGTCCTCCGCGATCTCGATGACCCGGCGGCCGCTCGACCTGGCCACGCTCCGCAGCAGGTCGAACGCCTGCCGGGGACGCAGCCGGCGCCGTTCGGCCAGGACGCCGATGGCCTGCTCGACCCGGACCCTGGCGCTGAGCGCGTGCTCGAGCTGCGCGACCGTCACGGCCAGCCGCGCGGCCACGTCCTCCTCGCTGACCGGCTCGGATCGCGGCGGGCTGACCGGCGGCGGCGCGGGCGCGCCGAGCTCGGCGGCCAGCAGGTCGGCGAGCACCATCGCGCTGGTCAGGTCGGTGACCTCCTCGTCACCCACCCGCCAGCCCCGCGGCGCCCTGCGGACGACAAGCTCGTCCGCGGCCTCAGGTGGCCTGGTGTCGCCGCTCATGCGTGTGTCCTGCTCTCGTGCCGCGCACCACGGCCCGTTCGGCTAAAAGAACGATCAGTGGTACCAGTTCCAGGGTCAGCGGCTTCTTACCCCTGGCTGACGGCCGCCAACCTCTCGCGCACCTGCGCGGCCGAGGGGTTGACCAGGGTGGTTCCGTCCGGGAACAGGACCGTGGGCACGGTCTGGTTGCCGCCGTTGACGGACATGACGTATTCGGCGGCCGCGGGGTCGCGCTCGATGTCGATCTCGGCGATCTCGATCCCTGCCTTGGCCAGCTGGCGCTTCAGGTTCTTGCAGAAACCGCACCATGGGGTGGTGTACATCGTTAGCTGGCCGGACACCCGTTGCCTCCTGGGGCGAGGGAAAATAGGACTGGGTGGTGTAACACCGGCGGGGCGCTCTACCTTCCCGCGGGTCCGGGATAGGGCAGGATGAGGTCGTGCTCGGGACTGACGAAGCGGTGCTAGCCGGGCTGGACGCGGAGCAGCGGGAGGTTGCCCTCGCGACCCGCGGCCCGGTCTGCGTGCTGGCCGGGGCGGGCACGGGAAAGACCCGCGCGATCACGCACCGCATCGCCTATGCCGCCTCGGTCGGCGTCGTCAACCCGGCGCACGTGCTCGCGCTGACCTTCACCGTGCGGGCGGCCGGCGAACTGCGCGGGCGGCTCAGGCAGCTCGGCGCGGCGGGCGAGGGTGGCCTCGGCACCGGGCTGGTCCGCGCGTCCACGTTCCACGCGGCCGCGCTGCGGCAGCTCAACTACTTCTGGCCGCGCGTGGTCGGCGGGCGTCCGCCGCAGGTGATCGACGCCAAGGCCGCCCTGGTGCGGGAGGCGGCGAAGCTGGCCAGGGTCCGGCTCGACGCGGGCGCCGGAGCCGCGGCCGACGACGCCGGCACCCACCGGGGCTGGGCCGACCGGGGCTGGGCCGACCGGGGCTGGGCCGAACGCGGCGGCGCCACCGACGTGGCAAGCGAGATCGAGTGGGCGAAGGTCACCGGCGTTAGGCCGGATCGGTACCCGGCCGCGGCCGCCGCGGCGGGCCGGTCGCCCGCAGCCGGCGCGGACGGCGTGGCCGCCGTCTACGAGCGCTACGAGCGGCTGCGCCGGGAGCGGCACCTGATCGACTTCGAGTCGGTCCTCGAGCTGACCGCCGCCATCATCGCCGACGACCGCGCCGCCGCGGACCAGGTGCGCGACCTGTTCAGGTACTTCGTCGTGGACGAGTACCAGGACGTGAACCCGCTGCAGAAGCTGCTGCTCGACATGTGGCTCGGCGGCCGCGACGAGCTGTGCGTGGTCGGCGACCCGAACCAGACGATCTACTCCTTCACCGGCGCCACCCCGTCCTACCTGGCCGGCTTCACCGCGGAATTCCCCGGCGCGACCGTGGTCAAGCTGGTGCGCGACTACCGGTCCACGCCGCAGGTCGTGGCGGTGGCCAACCAGCTCGTCCGCGGCGGCGCGCCGCTGATCGCGCAGCGGCAGGCCGGGCCGCGGCCGGTGCTCACCCAGTACCGCGACGACGAGGACGAGGCGGCCGGGGTGGTGATCGGCATCCGGGCGCTGCTCGCGGCGCGCGTCCCGGTGCGGGAGATCGCCGTGCTGGTCCGGATCAACGCCGACACCGAACGGTTCGAGCGCGCGCTGGCGCAGGCCGGGGTGCCGTACCTGGTCCGCGGCGCCGAGCGGTTCTACGAGCGGCCCGTCGTGCGGCAGGCCCTGGTGCTGCTGCGCGGCGCCGCCCGCGGCGAGTCGGTCGGCGACCCCGCCGACCGGGACCCGCTGCCGTCGGCCGTCAGGCACGTCCTGACCGGGATCGGCTACACCGCGGGCGGCGGCCCGGGTGGC
>JASHTQ010000404.1 GCA_030040475.1 Streptosporangiaceae bacterium | reverse complement strand
AGCTCCTCGACCTGGGCCGACTCCTTCACGCCAAGCGAGGCGGTGGGCTCGTCGAGCGCCAGCAGCCGCGGCCTGCTGCCCATGGCCCGGGCCACCGCGACCAGCTGCCGCTGCCCGCCGGACAGCAACCGGACGCAGCGGGTGGTGTCCTTGAGAGGGATGCTGAGCGACGCCAGGAGGTCGGCGGCCGCGGCGTGGAAGCGCGTCTCGGACATGATCAGGCGCTTGGATTCGCGGCCGAGCATGATGTTGGCCGCCACGTCCAGGTTGTCGCACAGCGCCAGGTCCTGCCAGACGACCGCGATGCCTTGCTTGGCCGCGCCGCCCGGATCGTTCGGCAGCGGACGGCCGGAGAGGAAGATCTCGCCGCTCGCCGGGACCACGTCGCCGGCGATGCAGCGGACCAGGGTCGTCTTGCCCGCGCCGTTCTCCCCCGCCAGCGCGACGAGTTCGCCCGCCCGCAGGCTCAGGTTGACGCCTTCGAGCGCGCGCACCGGCCCGTAGCTGAGGTTCAGCCCCGAGACCGTCAGCAGCGGTGGCGTCCCGTCGGTGGTGCTGCCTGGGCTGCCTGGGCTGCCGCTCGTGGTGCCCGCGGTGCCTGCGGTGCCGCTCGTGGTGTCGCGGGGGGTCACGTTGCCGCGGGCGGCTGGGTCGCCGCGGGCGGGCGTGTCGGTCGCCACGAGAGAACCGGTCATGCCGTCATTGTGTGGCCTGAAACGTGCGCTTGGCCACAAAAGTTCCCGGATCAGTCGACCTGACCAGGTGTTTTCATGTTTTTTAAATGTCGGGACCGGTGGATTCCGGCGTCGGGGCTGGTGGATTCCGGCGTCGGGGCTGGTGTCCGGGCGCTGGATGCGCGGGCCGGGGCGCGGGCTGAGGCGGGCTGAGGCGGGCTGGGCGTGGTCGCCTCAGATCGGGTAGCGGGTGGGCTCGGTGGTGTAGAGGCGGCCGGCGGGCGTCTTCCAGCGGATGACGGCGGGGGTCGGCTGCTCCACCTGCCACGTCGGATCCTGCTTGAGGCGATGATGGTATCTGCACTTCGGGCCGCCATTACACATACACGTTCGACCACCTGCCTCGTACGGGATGTTATGCTCGAAATCACAGTGTGATGCGGGTCTTCGGCAGGTCGGGGCGGTGCATGTGGCATGCCGGACCTCGGTGAGGTGGCGGAGCAGGACGCCGGGGTCGTGGCCGCGGGCCTCGTGCCGGTGATCACACTCATCGGTGGCGACCGGGCCGATGGCGACCACCAGGTCCCGTTGTCCCGGGACGCCGGTGGACAGCCGCCAGGTCCCGTAGCCGCCCGGCGGGCCGCGGTCGTCTGTGGCGGTCGCGGTGAACGAGAACCGCTGTCCGCCGGGGCCGCCGGCGCCGGGCGGGTCGTGGCTGCCTGGCGGAGCCGGGCTGCCGGGCGGGCCCGGTTTCCGCTGTTTCGGTTGTGACGTTCTGGGGGCTTTTGGTGCTGGTCTGGCGCAGCCGTGGCCGATTGCGTGGCCGTGCTCGTCGGTGACGGTGACACACCAGGTCGTCTGGGGGTTGTGAGCGGCGGCGCGGGCCAGGTCGCGCGCCAGCCAGGGGTCGATGGGCCCCAGCGCGCCGGCCTCGCCGGGCCGGTCGGCCAGGCCGAGCACGGTGGCCAGCGGGACGGTGAGGTTCAGCCGGGCCGCGAATCCGGCCGGGAACGGGCCCGCCGGGAACGGGTCGGCTTGCGGCCGGTAATCCCAGGCGTTGGTGGCCGGCGGCCCGCCCGGCGACTCTGTGGCCGGCGACTCTGTGGCCGGCGACTCTGTGGCCGGCGACTCTGTGGCCGGCGACTCTGAGACGGAAGGGGCGGGACGGGAGTCCATGCCGAGCAGGATGTCAAGGTAGGCGGTCGCGCGCAGCACGTCCATGTCGCCGTCCAGGCCGGCGGCCCGCAGCTCCTTCGCCCACGCGGTGATCCTCTGGTCCGCGGCCAGCACCTGCGCGGGCGGCAGCTCCCGGCCGGCCAGGCTGGCGTTTCCCGAGTCCTCCATCCATCGCTCCACGCGTCTTTGCCTTGCCCACTCCTCACGACGCTTGCGGGCCTTCTTCGGCGCGACCTCCATGACCGCACGGGCGATCGCGGCGCGCAGTCCTGGCCGAGTCAGCCGACCGGCCCGGCCCAGGACCAGTTCTTCCGCCGCGGCCGTCTCTTTGGTGTTAAGGGCCTTGGTGGCCCGATAGATGATGTCTGCCTTGGCCTGGCTGATGACCCCGTTCCGCAGCGCGGCCATCGTGCCGGGCAGGCGGACGGCCAGGTCGCGGGCCAGGTCCAGCAGGCCTTCCGCGGCGGCCCTGGACTCTGCCAGCGCGCAGGACAGTTCCTCGACCGCGAATTCGTCCCACCTCGCTGGCATCTGAGCAGAGGTCTTCTCCGCGGCGCCGCAGCTCGCCGGGGAGCCGTCAGCGGAACCCTCTGGCGCGCGGTCTTGGGACTTGGCGTCTGTCCCGGGGCCCTGGCCGGAACTCGGCGGGGCGCTGTCCTCGGCTGGGCGGCGGCGGATGAGCTCCGCGATCGCGGCGAGCTTGCGGGCGGCGGCGTGTGCCTCGGCCCGGTTCCAGGCGCGGATCACGCCCATGACCTCGTCGTCGGACACGCCCTGGTAGCGGTCATCCGGGCCGGCTACGCCGTCGGCAAACATGGCCAGCTGCACGCAGCCGGGCGTGCTGTCCAGCGCCCCGCCGGACTCGAACCCGGCCGGTGGGCTGGCATGCTCCCGCGCCGCCGCGATCACGGCGTCCAGGTCTTCCCAGTCGGCCGGGTCGTCCTCCAGGTCCGGATCGACGGGCTCCTCTTCGTCCTCGCTGGCCGCCACGATCGCGGCCCAGCCGGCGTCGTCCAGCCAGTCGGGTCCGGCGGCGGGAAGGTCAGCCTCCTCGGCCAGGGCGGGCGCCGCCGGGAGGG
>JASHTQ010000403.1 GCA_030040475.1 Streptosporangiaceae bacterium | reverse complement strand
CCCGAACCTGTCGCTCACCCCCCGGCTGCCGAAATCGGGCGAGCAGCTGGCCCAGATCGCGCCGATGCTCGTCGCGGCCAGCATCGCGATCGCGGTCGCCGGGGTGTTCGGCATGCAGGAGGCGACCCGGTCGCCGGGCCCGACGCCCATCTCGCGCAGCCGGGTGGCCAGCACCCGGACGGAGTTCCCGAGCTCGGGCCAGGGCAGGCCGGTCAGCGGCGTGGTCTCCGACTGGTAGTACAGTGCGTCCTGGCCGGGCCGTTCGTTGCGCAGGACGTGCTGCGCGTAGTTCAGCCTGGCGCCTGGGAACCACTCGGCGCCCGGCATCGTCCGGCGGCCGAGGACGGCCGTCGGCTGGGCCGACGCCTCGATGCCGCAGTAGTCCCAGACCGCCTGCCAGAAGCCGTCGAGGTCGGTCACCGACCAGCGCCAGAGGGCGTGGTAGTCGCCGAGCTGCCGCCCGCGTTCGGCGGCGAGCCACCGGGTGAACGCGGTCACGTTCGCGCGGGCCGCCCGGTCCGGGCCCGGCGTCCACAGCAGGTCGCCCTCGCGGACCTCGCGTCGCGGCTGCACATCGCAGACGGTGCCACAGCCGGGGCGGCCGGGCAAGGTGATTCCCGCACAAACGCTGGCCTGCGAAATGGTGGCCGCGCCCTGCTGGCTGGCTGGGACCCGGCGTATATGGTGTCTTCAAATGGCCGGCCTAGACCTCTCCGCCCTGCAGGGGATCGACGTCCACGTGCACGTCGAATCGGACGGGCGCGGGCACATGTCGCTCGACGACGAGCTGCTCGAGGCGTCGGCGAAGTACTTCAAGGCGACCGCGGACAGGGCGCCGACGGTCGAGCAGATCGCCGAGTACTACCGGCCGCGGCGGCTGGCGGCGGTGGTGTTCTCGGTTGACGCCGCTACCGAGACCGGTCATCCCGCCGTGTCGAGCGAGGAGATCGCCGACCGGGCCGCAGCCCACGCCGACGTGCTCATCCCGTTCGGATCCGTCGACCCGCGGTCGGGCGCCGAGGCGGTGCGCCGCGCCAGGCGGCTGATCGGCGAGCACGGCGTCCGCGGCTTCAAGTTCCACCCCAGCCTGCAGGGCTTCGCGCCGGACGACACGCGGTATTACCCGCTGTACGAGGTGATCGAGGAGGCCGGGCTGCCCGCCGTCTTCCACACCGGCCAGACCGGCATCGGGGCGGGCCTGCCCGGCGGCCGCGGGATCAAGCTGCGGCTGTCCAACCCGATGCTCCTTGACGACGTGGCCGCCGACTTCCCCGGCCTGCCGGTGATCCTCGCCCATCCCTCCGTGCCCTGGCAGGACGAGGCGATCTCGATCGCCACCCACAAGGCCAACGTGTACATCGACCTGTCCGGCTGGTCGCCCAGGTACTTCCCGCCGCAGCTGGTCCGCGCCGCGGACTCCTACCTCCAGGACAAGGTGCTGTTCGGCACCGATTACCCGCTGCTCACCCCGGAGCGCTGGCTGCGCGACTTCGAGCTGCTCGACATCAAGCCGGACGTCCGCCCCAAGATCCTCAAGGACAACGCGGCCCGCCTGCTCGGCCTCGCCGCCGCCCGTTAATTGCGGTTCAGCCACGAAACGGCGTCAACTGGCGTGGCGGTCTTGCCCGCTGCCCGGAACACGCCTTGAATGTGGATTCATGCCGTAGCGATCTCGTTCCTGTCAACTAGGACAAAGAGCGATGAATGCTGGTTCAGTACTTGAGGTGAAGGACGTCACGGTCCGCTTCGGCGGCCTGACCGCGCTGGACGCCGTTTCGCTTGCCGTGCCGCCCAGGCACGTCATGGGCGTCATCGGGCCGAACGGAGCGGGCAAGACCACCTTGCTCAACGTCTTGTGCGGCTTCATCAAGCCGGACGCGGGCGAGGTGCTCTTCGGCGGCCGCAGGCAGGCTGTCCGGCCGCACAAGCTCGCCTCCCTCGGCGTCGCGAGGACCCTGCAGGCAGTCGGCCTGTACGAGGGCCTGACCGCGCTGGAGAACGTCATGGTCGGCGCGACCAGCCGGGCCTCGGCCGGCTTCTGGTCCGCGCTGCTTGCGCTGCCCAGGGCAAGCCGCGACGAGCGCAAGCTGCGCGGCCTGGCGCTGGCGGCGCTGGACCGGGTCGGGGCCGCTTCGGCCGCTGAGTTCAGGCCCGGCGAGCTGCCCTACGGCATGCGCAAGAGGGTCGCGCTGGCCAGGGCGCTGGTCGCGGGCCCCGGCCTGATCCTGCTCGACGAGCCCGCCAGCGGCCTGAGCGAGACCGAGCTTGCCGAGCTCGGCCGGCTGATCCGCGACCTGGCCACCGAGGGATCGCTGGTCGTCGTCGAGCACCACATGGACCTGATGATGTCCGTCTGCGACTCGATCGTCGTCCTCGACTTCGGGAAGGTGATCGCCACGGGCTCCCCGCGCGAGGTCCAGGACAACCCCGACGTCACCGCCGCCTACCTCGGGACCGCCGCTCCCCCCGACGAGGCCTCCCCTGCCGCCGAGGCCGACCCCGATGAGTGACGCGCTCGTAGTCGACGGGCTGGTGGCCGGGTACGGCGAGGTCATCGCGCTGGACGACGTCGACGTGGCGGCCGAGGCCGGCGCCATCACGGCGGTGCTCGGCGCGAACGGTGCGGGCAAGACCACGCTGCTGCGCGCGATCAGCGGCATGATCAAGCCGCGCCGCGGCCGGGTCCTGCTCGACGGCGCCGACATGGCGGGCCGCAGCCCCGAGCAGATGGTCAGGGCTGGCGTCGCGCACGTGCCTGAGGGCCAGGGCGTGATCGCCGAGCTCACCGTGGAGGAGAACCTCCGCATCGGCATGATGAGCCGCCACTCCAACCGGGCCGAGCGCGCCGCCGCGCTCGACGAGGCCTTCGAGCGCTTCAGGCCGCTGGCCGAGCGCCGTCGCAAACTGGCGTCCACGCTGTCAGGCGGCGAGCGGCAGATGCTTGTCATCGCCCGTGCCCTGCTGGCCAGGCCGCGGGTCCTGCTCCTCGACGAGCCCTCGCTTGGCCTGGCGCCCAGGGTGATGGCGCAGGTCATGGACCTGGTGGTCAGGCTCAGCCGGGAGCACGGCCTGACCATCGTGCTGGTCGAGCAGAACGCGCGCAGCGCGCTCGCGGTCGCCGACCACGGTCTCGTGCTCAACCTCGGCCGGGTCGTCGCCGCGGCGGACGCCCCGACGCTCGCCGCCGACGTCGCGCTACGCCATCACTACCTCGGGTTCTAGCCGCGATACGGGAGCGCCAGTGGTCGAATTCCTTCAGTTCACCCTCAGCGGTGCCGTCTTCGGGATGGTCTATGCCGCGATTGCGCTGTCGCTCGTGCTGATCTGGCGGGGCACCAGGCTGCTGAACTACGCGCAGGGCGGGATGGCGATGTTCACCACGTACGTGGCGATCGAGGTCATCTACAAGACGGGCTCCTACTGGGCCGGGTTCGTCGTCGCGCTGGCGGCCGGCGTCGTCCTCGGCGCGATCTGCGAGCGCGGCGTCGTCCGGCTGACCACGGGCAAGCCGCCGCTCAACGCGGTGATCGTGACGATCGGGCTGCTCATCCTGCTCGAGGGCCTGGCGGGCATCTTCTACGGCGGGCAGTACCGGTCGTTCCCCCCGGCGTTCTCCATCATCGGGCTGCGGGTCGGGCACACGCCGATCGGCGTGTCGCGCTTCGACGTGTTCGTCGCGGCCGCGGTGCTGGTGACCACGCTGGCGTTCGCCGCGGCGTTCAGGTACACCGCCGTCGGGCTGCGGCTGCGCGCCACGGCGTTCAATCCCACGATCGCCAGGCTGTCGGGCATCCGGGTAGCCCGGGTGCTCACCCTCGGCTGGGCGCTGGCGGGCCTGCTCGGCGCGCTGGCCGGCGTGCTGGTCTCGCCCAACACGTTCCTTTACCCGAACAGCATGGACACGATCTTCGTGTACGGCTTTACCGCGGCGGTGATCGGCGGTCTTGACAGCCCGACCGGAGCGGTGGTCGGCGGGCTGCTGCTGGGCATCGCGCTGAGCTACGTCGGCGGCTACCTGGGCTCGCAGGGCCCCGACCTGACCGCGCTCGTCGCCCTCGGCATCCTGGTCGTGGTCCTGATGATCAGGCCCGACGGGCTGTTCGCCGGCGCGCGGCTGCGGCGGGTGTGATCGTGTTCGTGTCCTCGCTGCCGCGCAGGCTCGCCGTCGTGATCGTGGCGGCCGCGATCGTCGCGTTCCTTTCCGTCAAGCTGGGCATGTTCCGCCAGTACCAGATCGCCGAGATCTGCGACGAGGTGACTGCGGTCGCCGGGCTCACCGTGCTGACCGGTCTTTCCGGCCAGATCTCGCTCGGCCACGGGGCGTTCATGGCGGTTGGCGGCTACACGACGGCGCTCATCCTCATGCACCTCAACTGGCCGTTCATCGTCGCGCTCGTGATATCCGCAGCGGTCACCGCCGTCGCGGGAGGGGTGGTCGGCGTCGCCGCGGCGCGGCTGCGCGGTCCCTACCTGGCAGGCGCGACGCTGATGCTCGGCGTCGCGCTGCCGGCGGTCGCTTACGCCTACCCGGCCACATTCGGCGGCGACCAGGGCCTGGACGTCGTCTTCACCGTGCCCTCCTTCCTCGGCGCCAACTTTCCCCTGACCAGGTGGCTGGCGTGGGTCGCCACCGCGGTCGCGCTTGTCACCCTGCTGCTGCTGGCGAACCTGTGCTTCAGCAGGATCGGGCGCAACTGGCGAGCGGTGCGGGACGACGACGTGGCGGCGGCGCTGGACGGGATCAACGTGGCCCTGGCCCGCATCCGCGCCTTCGTGGTGAGCGCGACCTGCGCCGGGGTGGCCGGCTCGCTGCTCGCCGTGATAGCCGCGCAGGTCGGCCCGGGGGACTTCACGCTCACCGTGTCGATCGCGCTGCTGACCGCGGCCGTGATCGGCGGCCTCGGCAGCCTGCCGGGCGCACTGTGGGGAAGCCTGCTGATCATCCTGGTGCCGACCTACGCCACCGACGTGGCCACCAGCCACGGCCTGTCGAGCTCGGTCGGATCGAACATCCCCATCGCCGCCTATGGCGTGGTCCTCATCCTCGTCATGCTCGCCTTCCCGCAGGGGATCCAGGGCGGGCTGAGGCGGCTCGTGGCCCTGTTCGCCGGCCCGCTGGGCCGGGAACGCGAACCCGTTGCTACCCCGGAACACTCTGAAAAGGAAGGTAGTTCATGAGTAGACCCCATAGATTCCGTCTGACGGCCGCGGTGGCCGTCGCCACGGCGGCCGCGTTCACCCTCGCGGCGTGCTCGTCCAGCTCGAGCTCGGGCACGACCTCGGCCTCGGGCACGAGCACCGCCAGTTCGACCGCGCCGCTGACCGCCTCCGCGCCCGGCATCACCCCGACCACGATCCTCATCGGCAGCCACCAGCCGCTCACCGGGCCCGCCGCGCCCGGCTACGACGAGATCGCCCCGGCGTCAACCGCCTATTTCGACTGGGTCAACGCGCACGGCGGCGTCTACGGGCGCAAGATCGTCTACAAGTACCTCAACGACGCCTATGACCCGACCACGACGGCGTCGGTGGTCCGCCAGCTCGTCTTGCAGGACAACGTGTACGCGATATTCAACGGCCTGGGCACCCCGACCCACCTGGCCGTGGTCAGCTTCCTGAACTCCGAGAAGGTGCCCGACGTGTTCGTCGCCTCCGGGTGCGACTGCTGGGACAACCCGACGCAGTACCCCGAGACGTTCGGCTGGCAGCTCGACTACATACGCGAGGGCAAGATCCTCGGTCAGTACGTGGCGCAGCACTTCAAGGGCAAGAAGATCGCCTACTTCTACCAGGACGACGAGTTCGGCATGGACGGCGTGAAGGGCCTCGAGGACGAGATCCCGGCCTCGATGGTGGTCGCCAAGGAGAGCTACGTCGACACCAACGTCAACATCGCCCCGCAGGTCGCCGCGCTGCGTGCCTCCGGCGCCCAGGTCGTGGTCTCGTTCTCCATCCCGGCGTTCACCGCGCTGCTCAAGCTGAACAGCCTGAAGGTCGGCTTCAACCCGCAGCTCGTGGTCAGCGACGTCGGCTCGGACCCGATCACCCTGTCCGGGCTGCTTGAGTCGTTCGCCAAGCAGGCGGGCGCGAAGGTCAACGGCAACCAGCTCACCCAGGGCATCATCACCGACGGGTACCTGCCGGAGCTCAACTCCAGTGACAGCTGGTACAACCTGTTCCTCCAGGTCCACAACCAGTACGACGCCAAGGAGCCGCTGGACGGCAACTTCTTCTACGGAATGGCGGTCGCCTACACGTTCGTCGAGGCCATGCTCAAGGCCGGCCGGAACCCGACGAGGGCCGACCTGGTGAACGCGATCAACGGTGGGCTCCCGCAAGGTCCCATGCTCGCCCCGTTCGCCTATAGCGCCAGCGATCACGACGGCGTCACGGGCGCTCGCATCGGCGTCATCCAGAACGGCGTGATCGTCGAGCAAGGTCCGGTGCTCGTCACGGACGCGACCGCTACGGGTGCGATTACCGATTACACCGGAACCGAGCAGCAGGCGCCGGCGAGTGGCGTCCCCTCACCGTAAGGCCGCGTCGGCCCTCCCGCTGCGAGGCGGGAGGGCCGACCTGCCCGGCGAGGCCAGCGAACGCCTGCTGGCCGCGGCGGAGGAGCTGTTCGGCGAGCGCAGCTACCACCGGACCACGGTCGCGGACATCTGCGCCAGGGCCGGGATGGCCACCGGCAGCTTCTACTCGTACTACGGGTCCAAGGCGGAGATCTTCACCGCCGTGGTCCGGGCGATCAACACCGACCTGAGGGGCGCCATAAAGGCGGCCCTGGAGCACGCCGGCGGCGGTCAGCGGGCCAGGGAACGCGCGTCCTTCCGCGCGTACTTCGAGATGCTCTCCCGGCGTCCCTGGATGGACCGCATCGTGCGCGAGTCGGAATTCGTCGACAAGGGCCTGTTCCGCGAGTACTGGGAGCACCTGGCCCGTGGTTACGCCCGCGGCGTGCGTACCGCCCAGCTTGACCGCGACATCGACGCGCGCTACGACCCCGAGGTCATCGCCTACGCCTACACGGGCATCGGCAACTTCGTCGGCATGCGCTGGGCCGACTGGACGGCAGGCGGCATGGTTCCGGAGGACGTGCTCGACGACGTGCTGGAACTGCTGGCCAGGGGCCTGGCCCCGCTGGCACAGGACACGGTCCCGGAGTTATCCACAAAGCAATGCACAGCCTTGTGGACAGGGTGGGGATAGCGCCGCGCGAAGCTGGGGAAACCGCCTCGGGATCCTGTGGATAATCTCACGGCGTCGCGGCCGGGGGCAGGTTAGCCGCGTCGGCGGGAACCCAGTCGAGCGGGCGCGGGCCCAGCGTCGCGAGCTCGGCGACCTGCATCGCGCACCATGGCGAGATGGGCTGCTGCCCGGTGCGCACCGCCGTGCAGAACCAGGTCCAGTCCACCCACCTGGTCTCCGCCACCTCCGCAGGGTCAGGGTCGGGCGGCGCATCGGAGTACGCCGCGTAGACCGGGCAGACCTCGTTTTCCAGCACGCCGTTGGCCATCCGCGCCTGGTAGCGGAACCTGGGCAGGACAAGCACGAGCTCGGCGGTCCCGATGCCGAGTTCCTGGCCGAGCCGCCGCCGCACGCTGTCGCGCACCGGCTCACCGGGCAGCGGGTGCCCGCAGCAGGTGTTGGTCCACACCCCTGGCCAGGTCCGCTTGCCCTCGGCCCGCCTGGTCAACAGGAATTCCCCGGCACCGTTGAACAGGTAGCAGGAGAACGCCAGGTGCAGCGGCGTCTGCTCGTGGTGCACCACCGCCTTTGCCGCGGCACCACGGGCGCACCCGGCCTCATCGAGAAGCACGACGCTCTCAGCAGTCACCGCAAAAGCGTAGGGTGCCGGCCCCCCCCGGCCAAAATCAGTGCGAGTCGCGCGGCACTTCGTGGCCGCTGGCGCCGATGAGGAAGTCCAGGTCGGCGCCGGAGTCGGCCTGCAGCACGTGGTCGGTGTACAGCCGGGTCCAGCCGCGGCTCGCGTGCGGGGCTTGCGGCTGCCATGCGGCGCGGCGCCGCGCCAGTTCGTCCTGTTCGACCTCGAGCGTCAGCGTCCGGGCCGGGACGTCAAGCGCGATCCAGTCGCCGGTCCGCACCAGGGCCAGCGGCCCGCCCGCCGCTGCCTCGGGGGCGACGTGCAGCACCACGGTGCCGTAGGCGGTGCCCGACATCCTGCCGTCACAGATCCGCACCATGTCGCGGACGCCGCGCAGCAGCAGCTTGCGCGGCAGCGCCACGTTGGAGACCTCGGGCATGCCGGGGTAGCCGCGCGGCCCGCAGTACCTCACCACGAGCACGGTGTTCTCGTCCACGTCGAGCTCCGGGTCCTCGGCCACCTCGTAGTAGGCCGAGGGGGAGTCGAAGACAAGCGCCCGGCCGCGGTGCTTGAGCAGGTGCGGCGACGCGGCCGACTGCTTGATCACCGCGCCGTCCGGGGCGAGGTTGCCGCGCAGCACGGCCGTGCCACTGCCACCGGGAAGCAACGGGTCGCGAAGCGTCCGGATGACGTCGCGGTTCCAGCACTGCGCGGCCGCCACGTTCTCGCCCACGCCCGAACCGGTGACCGTGATCGCGTCGCGGTGCAGCAGCCCGGCATCGGCCAGTTCGCGCATCACCGCGGGCAGGCCGCCTGCGTAGCAGAAGTCCTCCATCAGGTACGTGCCGCTCGGCTGCAGGTTCACCAGCGTCGGCACGTCGCGGGCCAGCGCGTCGAAGTCGTCGAGGGCCAGCGGCACGCCCAGCCGGCCGGCGATCGCGAGCAGGTGGATGACCGCGTTCGTCGACCCGCCGATCGCCGCATTGACCCGGATCGCGTTCTCGAACGCGGCCCGCGTCATGATCGCCGAGGGCCGCAGGTCCTGCCGGACCAGGTCGACGATCACCTGGCCGGCCCGCTGCGCCGTTTCGTACCTGCGCGAGTCCACGGCCGGCCAGGTCGCCGAGTAGGGCAGCTGCATGCCGAGCGCCTCGGCCATGGACGCCATCGTGGACGCGGTGCCCATCGTCATGCAGTGCCCGTTGGACCTGGCCATGCAGCCCTCAGCGAACGCGCATTCCGCCTGCGTCATCCGCCCTGCGAGCAGGTCCTCCTCGAACCGCCACACCGCGGTGCCCGAGCCGACGTCGGCGCCCTGGTACTTGCCGCTGAGCATCGGCCCGCCGGTCACCATCACGGCGGGCAGGTCCACGCTGGCCGCCGCCATCAGCAGCCCGGGCGTGGTCTTGTCGCAGCCGGACAGCAGCACCACGCCGTCCAGCGGGTTGGCGCGGATCAGCTCCTCGGCCTCCATCGCGAGCAGGTTCCTGTACAGCATCGCGGTGGGCCGCAGCAGGGTCTCGCCGAGCGCCATCGCGGGGAACTCCAGCGGGAACCCGCCGGCCTGCCAGACCCCGCGCTTGACCGACTCGGCGACCCGGTGCAGGTGGACGTTGCACGGCGCCAGTTCCGACCAGGTGGTCGCGATCCCGATCACCGGCCTGCCGTCGAACACCTCGGTGGTGAACCCCTGGCTCCGCATCCAGGACCGGTAGATCATCCCGCCCCGTCCCGTCGCCCCGAACCACTCCGTGCTGCGCAACCCACTGTTCTCAGTCATGCCTCCATAAGTAACATGAGCGAACATGAGCCGTGTGCACGACATGGGCGGCCAGACCGGTTTCGGCCCGATCCCCCTGGCCGATGACGACGATCCCCCGTTCGCCGCCGACTGGGAGGCGCGCGTCTACGCGCTGGCCACGCTGCTGCGGCGGCGCGGGCTCTTCAACGGCGACGAGCTGCGGGACGCGATCGAGCGGCTGCCGCCCGGGCAGTACCTGGCGGCGTCCTACTACGAGCGCTGGCTCGGCGCCATCGAGATGCTCGCGACCGAGAAGGGCGTGCCGTGAGCCTGGCGGCGGGCACCAGGGTCCTGGTGCGGTCCGGCGACCCCGATCACCACACCCGGGTGCCGAGGTACGTGCGGGGGCACACCGGAGAGATCCTCGCGGTCCTGGGCCGCTGGACGGTGCCCGACGACAGCGCCCGCGGCCTGGAGCACCCGCGGGTGGAGACCTGTTACGCGGTCCGCTTTTCGGCCGCGGACCTGTGGGGGAGCGGCGATCACACCGTGACCGTGGACCTGTGGGAGTCATACCTTGACCGGGCATGATGAGCAGTCGGCCGCCGTGGCGGCGCGGCGCCTGGAAGAGCGGCTGATCGCCGCCGGGCTGGCCAGCGACGAGGAGATCGACGAGTTCCTCACCGGGCTCTACGCCACCGCCTCGCCGGTGAACGGCGCCCGGATGGCCGCCCGCGCCTGGACCGATCCGCCGTATCGCGACCTTCTGCTGTCCGACGGCAACGCCGCCGCGGCCGAGCTCGGCTTCGGCCAGCTCAGCTACCAGCTCCGGGTGGTCGCCAACGCGGCGGACACGCACAACGTCATCGTCTGCACGCTGTGCTCGTGCTACCCGGTGTCGCTGCTCGGGCCCTCACCCGGCTGGTACAAGAGCTTCGCCTACCGGTCGCGGACGGTCCGCGAGCCGCGGCAGGTGCTCGCGGAGTTCGGTCTGCACCTGCCGGACGGCGTGCAGATCTCGGTCTGGGACTCGACCTCCGAGGCCCGCTACATGGTGCTGCCCGTGCGCCCCGCCGGCACCGAAGGGCTCGGCGCCGGTGAGCTCACCGCCCTGGTGACAAGGAACGGGCTCATCGGGACCGCGCTGGTATAGCCGCCAGCGTCCGCACCGCGGCCCGCAGCAGGTCCGGCGGCTGGATGAACGCCAGCCGCACGTGCTCCCTCGCCCTCTGCATGTCTGCGGTCTCGGCGCTGAGCAAGCGGCCGGGCACCACGGCGACCCCGTGCCTGAGCGCGGCCTGGGCGAACGCCCCGCCGTCGGCCTGGCCGGGCAGCCGGACCCACAGGGTCAGCCCGCCGTCAGGCTCGGGCCAGGTCCACTCGGGCAGGTATGCCCGCAGCGCCCCGGCGAGCGCGTCGTACCTGCACCGCAGCCATTCGCCGCGCCACTTGACGATCTCGTCGTGCGCGCCGCGCAGCAGCGCCGCGGTGATCGCCTGCTGGACGGCGGCGCTGCCCTGGTCAGCCGCCGCCTTCGCCGCGGCCAGCCCGGCGACCAGGCCCTCGCTCGCCTGGATCCAGCCCGTCCGCAGCCCGCCCCAGTACAGCTTGGACAGCGAGCCGACGCTCACGATGTTCGGCAGCCCGGGACCGAATGCGGCGATCGGCAGCGCCCGGAACGCCCAGGCGGGCCCGTCGCCGAGTGGCAGCTCGGCCAGCGTCATGTCGTCGACGAACAGCGTGTCCGGGCTTGCCGCGGCCAGCCTGGCGACACGCTCCCGGTGCCCGGCAGGCATGAGGCGCCCGGTCGGGTTGTGATAGCCGGGGACGAGGTAGACCAGCGCGGGTCGGTGCGTGCTGACCACGTGCTCGAGCCGTTCCGGGTCGAGGCCGTCCGCGGCCGGGACCCCGATCACCCGGACGCCCGCCCGGTTCAGCGCGTCGATCGCGCCGGGGAACGTGGGATCCTCGACGACGACCGGCTGGCCCGGCAGGACCTCGCTGCGGATCAGCAGGTCAAGGGCCTGTTGCGCGCCCGTGGTGACGACGACCTGCGCGGCGGTGGACGGCAGCCGCAGCCGCCCCGTCAGGTGGTCGGCGATGGCGGCCCGCAGCGCGGGCAGCCCGTACGGGAAGTAGCCGCTGGTCCGGATCACCGCAGCGCTCTCGGCCGGGTCCAGGACGGACGCGGGGTCGGCCAGCGCCGCCGCCACCTGCGGCGCGCAGTCCACCGTGGCCAGGCTGAGGTCCGCGTCCACGGCGGACGCCTCGAGCAGGCCGGAGAAGAAGGCGTTCGCCCGGTGCACGGCGGCCGGGGTAGTCCGGTGCGGGACGATGCGGGTCGCGGCGCCCTGGCGGCTCTGCGCCATCCCGTCGTCGCGCAGCAGCTGGTAGGCGGCGGCGACGGTGTTCCTGCTCACCGACAGCGCGGCGGCGAGGTCGCGTTCGGCGGGCAGCTGCAGCCCTGCAGGCAGCTCTCCCGCGTCGGTGAGCCTGGCGATCCTGGCCGCGAGCAGCCGGTAAAGCGGTCCCGCCGTCGCGGACCAGTGCCCGAGCAGGTCCGCGAGGGCCGTCGCGCCGATCCTCCCCGGGATCGCGCGGATTGGCTCTGTCATGACCAGGCCAATCATTTCTGGTGGCGAGCCAGCGTGCAAGCGGCCGGTTCGTTACCCGCGGGCCAGCGGCAGGTGGTCGGCCAGGGCGCGGAACGTCGACAGGGGATCGCCGCCGAGGGCCTGGACGGCGACCGTGTCCGCGCCGGCCTGCAGGTGCGCGGTGACGCCGCGGCTGACGCTGGCCGCGTCGCCCTGCGCCACCAGCGCGTCGACCAGCCGGTCGCTGCCGCCGTCGGCCAGGTCGGCGTCGGCCCAGCCGAGCCTGCGCAGGTTGCTGACGTAGTTGGTGAGCCTCAGGTACGGGTTGGCCACGGCGCGCCTGGCGATGGCACGGGTCCGCTCGGCATCGGTGCCGAGGACAACCTTCTGCTCGGGAGCGAGCAGCGGGCCGGCGCCCAGCAGTTGCCGGGCCCAGCGGGTGTGCTCAGGCGTGGTCAGGTAGGGGTGCGCGCCCGCGCTGCGGGCCGCGGACAGCTCGAGGACCTTCGGGCCGAGGGCCGCCAGCGCGCGGGCGTCCTTGGGCACGTCCGCCTCGTCGAGCTCGTCCAGGTAGCTGACCAGCGTGGCGTAGGGCTGCCGGTACTCCTGCGTCGCCTCGGGATGCCCGATGCCGATGCCGAGCAGGAACCTGTCCGGGTGCCTGGCCGCGATCCGGTGGTAGGCGGCCGCGGTCGGCGCGGCGTCGTCCTTCCACACGTTGACGATGCCGGTGGCGACGGCGATGTGATCGGTCGCGTCCAGCAGGTCCTCGACGATGCGCAGGTCACCGCCGGGGGAGCCGCCGATCCAGATGGCCCCGTAGCCCAGTCGTTCCACCTCGGCCACCAGCTCGGGGGTGAGGTCCGCCGCGCGCTGCCAGATCCCGATCTGGCCCAGTTGGATGCTCATGTCACGCAACAGCTTGCCCGCCCCCGATTTCATTCCTTGACAACCCGAAGGATAACCGCTATCTATATGCCTAGTTAACCGTTATCTATGGAGGATCCGTGCAGGACGTCGTGCTCGCGATGCTGGCGAAAGAGCCGTCGCACGGCTACGAGCTGCGGTCGCGGCTGCGAGACGCGCTGGGTCCGCTTGGCGATGCGATGAACGCCGGGCAGATCTACGTCACGCTGGGCCGGCTGGAGAAGGCCGGCCTGGTGACGTCCGAGCGGGAACCGGGGCTGCCCGACCGGCCGGATCGCAAGGTCTACGCGCTCACCCCGGCCGGGCAGCAGCGGGTGGCCAGCTGGCTGTCCGAGGTGACCTGGCCCGGGCCTGCCCCGGCGGAATTCCATCTCAAGCTGGTCGCCGCGGCGGCGGGACGGCTGGCCGACCCGCTGTCGATCGTCGACGCTCAGCGCCGCGAGCTGCTCCGGCTGCTGCGCGACGCGCAGCGGGCCGCGATGGAAGAGCCGGACGGTTCGGCCGCCGGGCTCGTGCTCGAGGGCGTGACCCTCCGGCTGCAGGCGGACCTGCGCTGGCTTGAGGCGTGTGAACGGCACTGGGCCGGGCGGGCCCGGCACCCGGGAGGTGAATCGTGACCGAAGCAGGGGGTTCGCCGGTGCTGCGGACCAGGGGACTTCGCAAGGATTTCGGCAAGGGCGAGGGGCTGGTACGCGCGGTCGACGAGGTCGACCTCGACGTCGCTCCCGCGCAGACCGTGGCGGTGATGGGACCGAGCGGCTGCGGTAAGTCGACGCTGCTGCACGTCCTCGGCGGCCTGGAGCGGCCGTCGGCCGGCGAGGTGATGCTGGCGGGCAGCCGGCTGGACCAGATGGGGGAGCGGGCGCTGGCCCGGCTGCGGCGCACCGCCGTCGGCTTCGTGTTCCAGGCCTTCCACCTGATCGACGAGCTCACCGCGCGGGAGAACGTGGAGCTTCCCGCGCTGCTCGCCGGGCGGTCGCCGCGGGCGGCGCGGCGGCGGGCGACGGAACTGCTTGACCGAGTGGGGCTCGCCGACCGGGCGAAGTTCCTCCCGGCGGCGCTGTCCGGGGGCCAGCGCCAGCGGGTGGCGATCGCGCGGGCGCTGAGCAACGACCCGATGGTCGTCCTGGCCGACGAGCCCACCGGCAACCTCGACAGCGCCGCGACCCTGGACGTGCTGCGGCTGTTCGACAGCCTGCGCGTGGCGGGCCAGACGCTGGTCATCGTCACCCACGACCCGCGGATCGCCGCCACCTCGGATCGGCTGATCTCGATGCGCGACGGGGCCTTCACCGGCGAGACCAGGCTCACCGGCGGCACCAGCGGCAGCCTCGGGGCGCTGGCGGGGCTGGAGGGCTGAGGACATGGGACGCGTCCTGCTCGTCGGCCGCCTGGCCGCGCGGGACCTGCGGCACCGCCCGGCAACCGCGATGCTGATGCTGCTCGCGATCGTGGCCGCCACCACGACGCTGACCCTCGGGCTGGCCCTGCACGGCACGACCAGCCACCCTTACGACACGACACGGGCCGCGACCGCGGGACCGGACGTCGTGGCCCAGGCCACCCTGGCCAAACCCGGTGCCCCAGGAAACCCGCGCCTCGATCTCGCCGGCCTGGACGCGCTGACCCGCGCCGCCGGCGTCACCGCAAGCAGCGGGCCCTATCCCTACACCTTTGCGGCGATGACGGCGAGCGGCCGCACCGTGGCGGTCATGGTCGAGGGCCGGGATCAGCCGCCGGCGCCGGTGGACCAGCCGGACCTGACCGCGGGCCACTGGATACGACCCGGTGAGGTGGTGATCGAGCGGACCTTCGCCGACACGCTCGGCCTCACGGCCGGCGACACGGTGACCCTGGGCGGCAAGCCATACCTGGTCGCGGGCATCGCCGTGACGGCCGCGATCCCGCCGTACCCGAGCCTGTGCTGGCTCGGCTGCTATTTCAGCCCCGGGCTGCCCGACAACTTTCCCGGCCTGATCTGGGCTACCGAGCCGGTGGCCCGCAGCCTGGCCAGAAGCGATGAGCCGCTGTCGTACCTGCTGAACCTCAAGCTCGCGAACCCGGCCGCGGCCACCGCGTTCGCCGACGCCTATAACAGGGCGAATGCCGGGCCGACAGCGCCGTATCTCATGTCCTGGCAGGACATCAGCGTGCAGGACGGGCTGCTCGTAACCAACGAGCAGCGGATCCTCAGCACCGCTAGCTGGCTGCTCGGTCTGCTCGCCGTGGCCAGCGTCGCCGTCCTCGTCAGCGGGAGGATGACAGAGCAGACCCGAAGGGTTGGCCTGCTCAAGGCTGTCGGCAGCACGCCGAAGCTGGTCGCCGCGGTGCTGCTGACCGAGCACCTGGCCGTGGCCCTCGTCGCGGCGGCGATCGGCCTGCTCGCGGGCTGGCTGACCGCGCCGCTGCTGGCCAGTCCCGGCGCTGGCCTGGTCGGCGCGGCCGGCGCGCCGCCGGTCGGCCTGTCGACGGTCGGTCTGGTGATAGCCGTGGCGCTCGGCGTCGCGATCGTGGCGACGTTCGTCCCTGCCGTCCGCGCCGCGCGGATGAGCACCGTGGCCGCGCTCGCGGACGTCGTGCCCCCACCTCGGCGCAGGGGCTGGCTGATCGCGCTTTCGGCGCGACTGCCCGTGCCGCTGCTGCTAGGACTGCGGCTAATGGCCCGACGGCCGCGCCGGGCCGTACTGAGCGTTGTCAGCATCGCGGTCGCCGCGACCGGGATCGTCGCGGTGGAGGTCGTCCACGCCAGCCTCGATCACGGACTCGGCGCCTCCGTGCTTGACAACCCGCAGAACAACCGGCTCGGTCAGGTGATGCTCATCCTTTCCGTGGCACTGGTCCTGCTGGCCGCGGTTAACGCGATCCTGATCATGTGGGCCACCGTGCTGGACGCCAGGCATGCCGCGGCGCTAGCCCGAGCGCTGGGCGCGACCCCGCAGCAGGTCACCGCGGGCCTGTCGGCGGCGCAGGTGCTGCCGGCGACACTGGGCGCCCTGCTCGCCATCCCATCCGGGTGGGGCCTCGTCGAGGCGGTGCGGAACGGCAACAGGCTGGTCGCGCCGCCGACCTGGTGGCTGATCGCCACCGTGCTCGGCACGGTCGCCGCGGTGGCCGTCATCACGGCCGTGCCCGCATGGCTCGGAGCGAGCCACCCGGCGGCCGAGGTCCTGGGCTCCGAACTCGCCTGACCACCTGAGGAGTGAACCGATGTCTCGCAGGTCGCCAACCGCCAGGGTGGTGTTCGTCCACCGCA
>JASHTQ010000402.1 GCA_030040475.1 Streptosporangiaceae bacterium | reverse complement strand
TCGCCGGCCTGGTCACCACCCTGGACCGCCTGGACGCCCTGGTCTTCACCGCCGGCATCGGCGAGAACAGCCCTGTCGTCCGCGCCGCGGTCCTGGCCCGCCTCGGCTTCCTCGGCCTGACCGAAGACCCCGCCGCCAACGCCAACCACGGCCGCTCAACAGCCGGCCGCATAACCGCCCTCCCCGCCGCCGCCCCTCTGCCCGCGGCCGCCCCTCTGCCCGCTACCGCCCCTCCGGTCGCCCTCCCCGCCGCCCGGTCGGCCTCCGCGCAGGCCCTGGTCGTCCCCACCGACGAGGAACTCATGATCGCCCGCGACACCGCCCGCCTCGTCGCCTCCGCCTTACACCCCAGCCCCGGCACCCCCGGCATCCCCGTCAGCCCCAGACCCCATTTCCCCCGTTCACCCCATCGCCCCCATCCGCCTCCCTGGCCCCACGAGCCGTGAGCCGGGCAGGTAGTGAGTGTGGCACTGCGTACCGGGAACGGTATGCAGTGCCACACCGACTACCTCTCCCGCCAGAGCGCTCAGGGCAGCAGCGGCTTTTCCTGGGTGATCGAGGTGTGCTCGACGGCGAAGCCGACCTGCTCGTAGACGCCGACGGCGCCGGTGAGCGAGCCGGCGTCGACGCCGAGCGACGCGGTGGCATACCCGGCGTCCCGCCCTCTGGCCATGGCCCGGACCAGCAGGGCGGAGGCGATCCCGCGCCTGCGGTAAGCCCGGATCGTGCCGACGAGCGAGACGTGCAGGTCACGTCCCTCGTCGACGCCCTCGGGCGCGTCGTACTCGTGGCACAGGACCAGCCCGGCCGGCTCGCCGCCGCCGCCGTACGCGAGGAAGCTGAACTCGGGCCGGAACACGGGCGTCGTGATGAAGTGCGCCCAGCCCTCATCCGAACTCCCGACCGAGCCCCAGTGGTCGCGGAAGGACTCGTCGCGGATCAGCCTGGCGTCCGCCGCCCGCTCCGGCGTGAAGCCGACGAGATCGATCCCGTCCGGCTCGCCGGCCGGGGGCATGGCCGCGGACAGGTCACGCGTCATCGCGTGGAACCAGCGCACCGGGTGGTAGCCGTGCGCGGCGTACAGCGCGACCGCCATGGCGTTACCGGCCAGGCACGACCCGTGCAGCGACAGCGGCAAGTCCGGGTACCGTTCCCGGTGCAGCGGGATGGCCGCCAGCTGCGCCCAGTCCAGCAGCCTGCCGCCGATCCCGCGCCCGCGCCAGCCGGGGTGAACCCCGCCGTAGTAGCGCATCTCGTGTACCGCCCCTGGCACCTGCCTGGTGATGAGCCGTCCGGCCGCCACCATGGTCCCGCCGTCGAAGACGCCCATCGAACCGCGCTCGCAATGGCAGTCCGGATGGTCCCACTCCTCGGCGAGGAACCGCTCGGTCAGGTACTCCCAGCCGTGGTCGGCGGCCTGGATCGCGGCCAGCAGCCGCGACCAGTTCGCCACGTCCCCCCGCTCGATCGGCCGCCAGACCAGGTCGCCGTCATCACCCATGCGCGCATTTTTGCCAACGCCGATGCCCGGCGCAACGGATTATCCGCTCGAGGCTACGCGTAGGTGATGAGCGTGAGCTGGGAGAACCGCAGCACGCCCGCGGTGTCGCCGCTCTTGTTGAAGGCCAGCGTGGTCACTGTGACCTGCTGGGTGTCCGCCGGCAGCGCGTCGAGCGCCTCGGACACCTCGAGCGTGGCGTTGAACGGGACCAGCGGGTGCGGCGGCCGCTGGTCGAACACGCTGACCGGCTCGGTGATGTCGCAGTGCCCGACGTCGCCCCAGCAGTCGCCGTGCGCGAACACGGTCAGGTAGCCGGCGTACCCCGAAGCGGCGACGCGCGGCGTGCTCTCGTCGGCCGAGTCGTTGTTGAGGAACACGTGCAGGACGAACGACGCGCCGTCGTGCTGCACGCCCTCGAACTCCAGGTCGGCGCGCTGCCAGCTGGCCCGCGGCGGCAGCAGCAGGGCCTGGGAGGTCCAGCGCTGCATCACGCACTCCCCGCGACGGTCGATTGCGCCCCGGCGTACTCGTACCCGAGCTGCCGTACGTCAAGCGTCGCCCGGACGGTCAGCGCCGGGTCGGTCTGCAGCGACTGCCCGAGCACGTTGGCGGGCGGGTTGGCGCCCGGGTGGGCGCTCTGCCAGATCCGCCAGGCCCGGTCGATGTTCGCGTGGTGGGCGAAGAACAGCGGGTCGTACGCGGCCCAGTCGACCTGCGCCATCGTCCCGCCGAGCCAGACGTGCACGGTGTCGTGCACCGACCAGATCCGCTGGTTGAAGTCGGTGTAGTTGCTGGCCTGCATCGCGTGGGCCCATTCCTTCTGGTACGGCGGACCGGGCACCTGCTCGATGTCCTGGCCGGGAGCCCGCGAGGTGTGCGTCGGCCAGCCCTCCTCGGGCGCCGCGCCGAACACCTTGATGGCCGCACCGGCGAGCACGTTGCCCGCGCCGTCCGCCTGCGATTCGGTGTACGCGGCAGGGATCGTGCCCGCCGCGGTCCAGTCCCACCAGGGCAGGGTCACGCCCGCGACCTGGGACTGCAGCGCCAGCTCCAGCCAGTACAGGTAGGCCCGGTGCCAGGGCAGGAACAGCGGGTCGTGGTGCTGGCACCAGCCGAGCGGCACGCCGTGCCAGCCCGCGAAGTACTCGAAACCGCGCTTGTCGTCCAGCTCCATCGCCTGCTTGAACGCCCGGCGCAGGTCGGCGAGCTGGGCCGGGCTGAGCGCGTTGATGTTCTGCCGGATGTTCAGCCTGGCCGGCGCGGCGTTGGCCGCCGTACGCACGGTGACGCTCACTTCGCCGCTCCCTCCCAGGCGATGGACCCCAATAGCGTAGCGGCACCCAACTGGGATAGACACGGCTTTCGGCACCCGCGCCGGGCGCCCCGGACGGCTACCAGCGTCCCCTGTGCACCAGCCCGTCGAGCTTCTTGCGGTCGCTCGCCTTGGCCGGCGGCACCGGGTCGTTGGCCGGGTCGGAATGCCCGACCGCGATCGCCCCGATCGGCGTCCACTCATCCGGCACGCCGAACTCCGCCCGGAACTCCCCCATGACCTCCGGCATGATGCCGAACAAGACGGCCCCGAGGCCCTCGTCGACCACGGCGAGCAGGATGAGCAGCGCGGCGAACCCGGTGTCGATGTACCAGTACGGCACCGGCCAGCGCGCCTCGTCCCGGTCGGTCCAGCCCTTGTCCCCCCGCGCGTACCTGTCCAGGTAGATGTCCTTGCTGGCCAGCGGCACGATCAGCAGCGGCGCCGGGCGCAGCGCCCTCAGCTGGGCTGCCTCGTAGTCCGCGTCCTCCCCGGTCAGGTCCGCCGCGGCGTGCTCCATGACCCGCCACAGCGGCTCGGCCTCCTCGGGCCCTTCGAGCACGAGGAACGAGTAGCCCTGGCTGAAGCCCGCCGAAGGCGCCCTGTTCCCGGCCCGCAGCAGCCGCTCGGTCGTCCCCGCGGGCAGCGGCTCCGCGGTGAACGCCCGCATCATCCGCCGCCGCCTGATCACCTCGCTGAATTCCACCCCGCAAGCCTAGGCTAAGGTCGCCGGTCCGGGCCGGCCATCACGCGCCGGCCGTCACGCGCCGGCCATCACGCGCCGGCCATCACGCGCCGGCGAGTTCCGCCAGCGGCACCCCGGCGTCCGCGAGCCGCCCGGGATCCACGGTCTTACCGCCGCGCACCAGGGCCTGGATCGCGTCGTTGACGTCCCAGACGTTCACGTTCATCCCGGCCACCACCCGCCCCCCGGCCAGCCAGAACGCGACGAACTCCCGCCCGGCGACGTCACCTCGGAACACCACCTGCTCGTAGCCGCCAGGCTCGACGTGCCCGGCGTATTCCATCCCCAGGTCGTACTGGTCGGTGTAGAAGTACGGCATCAGGTCGTACTCGACGTCCTGCCCGAGCATTGCCTTCGCGGCCGCCTGCGGCTGGTTGAGCGCGTTGGCCCAGTGCTCGACCCTGATGTGCCTGCCGAGCACCGGATGGTAGGCGTTCGCGACGTCGCCCGCGGCGTAGATGTCCGGGTCGGAGGAGCGCAGCCGCGCGTCGGTCACGACACCGTTGCCCACCTGCAGACCGGCCGCCTCGGCAAGCTGGACGTTGGGCGTGACCCCGACGCCGGCGATGATCACGTCGGCGGGCAGGTGGCTGCCGTCGCCGAGCCGGACCCCGCTGGCCCTGCCGCCCGACCCGGTGATCTCCGCGACCGCGACCCCGAAGCGAAGCTCGACGCCCTGCTCGCGGTGCAGGTCGGCGAAGACCTGCGCCACCTCCTTGCCGAGCACCCGCAGCAGCGGCAGCTTGGCCGCCTCCAGGACCGTGACCTCGGCCCCCGCGGCCCGGGCCGCGGCCGCGGTCTCCAGGCCGATCCAGCCCGCGCCGATCACCACGACCCGCGGCGCGGTGTGCAACGCGGCCTTGATCTGGTCGCTGTCCTCGACCCGGCGCAAGTACAACACGCCGTCCAGGTCGCCGCCCTCGATCGGCAGGCGCCGCGGCGAAGACCCGGTGGCCAGCAGCAGCCTGGCGTACCCGACCCGGCTGCCGTCGGCGAGCGACACCGAGTGCGCCGCGGCGTCGATGCCCGTGACCGGCACGCCAAGGCGCAGGTCCACGTCGTGCTCGCCGTACCAGGACGCCGGGTGGACGAAGATGGCCTCCCGTTCGGCCTTGCCGAGCAGGTAGTCCTTCGACAGCGGCGGCCGCTCGTAGGGCCGCTCGGTCTCGTCCCCGATCAGCACGACCGGCCCGCCGAACCCCTCATCACGGAGCGTCTCCGCCGCCTTCGCCCCGGCCAGCCCCGCCCCCGCGATCACAAATGCCGAGTCCCCGCTCATCGCAGCTCTCCCTTCTCCGTGACCGCCGTAGCCGGCCGATCTCCGTTTTCCTTATTCATCCGAACGGGCGGTGGTGCCACTCCCGGGTCCCCTGCCTCGCTAGAGAAGCGATGTCCAGGGTTCCGCCCGGTAGAACACCTTCGGATGGGTGGCGAGTCCCAGCCCGGCGTAGAACGCCTGCGCGGCGGCGTTACCCGGATCGGTGGTCCACTCGACGCGCACGCACCCGAGCGCCGTGGCGGTCTCGAACACGGCCCGCATCAGCGCCTTCCCGACCCCCTGCCGCCGGTATCCCGCCGCCACGTACAGCTCCTTCAGGAACAGCGACCGCCCCGTCCCCACCGCCGGCCACAAGAACGAGTACGCCGCCAGCCCGGCCACGAGCCCCTCGTCTTCATCCCGGGCCAGCAGCGCGTGCGCCGTCGGAGGGCTGCCGAACAGCGTCTCGCTGACCTCGCCCATCCGGCGGCCGCGTGCCTCGGTCTGCGGCACGCCGTAATGGCGCCCGAGTTCCTCGAGCAGGCCGACGATGGCCGGGACGTCGCCAGGCTGTGCGGCCGACACAGTAATCACGGCCCCGCATCCTACCGATCGGTTCGGGGTCGTACGGGCGTTAGCTGCTCGCCCTGCAGACCCGCCGCTTCCAGCAGGGCGTCGCCGGGCTCGGCCAGCCGGCCAGGCTGCAGCATGACGGCACGGTCACCGCGGGCCGGCCAGCCTGGGACGTCGACCTCGACGGGCTCCCGCCCGGCATGGACACCGAGTTGCTCGTGGAGGGCGGCGGGCTGTTCCAGGGCCGGTTCCTGATGACCCCGCTCCCCGGCTCGCGCCCCACGCCCGAGCAGCGCCAGCTCGCCATCGCCTTCGCCGACCAGGTCGGCGCCGCGCTGGCCGCCAGCCACCCGGTCGACCAGCGGTAAAACGCTATACTCCGAGGCGAGGCACACAACCAACCCCCCCATATGAATATGAGGGGGAGTCATGTCCAATCGCCGATGGCTCGCGCTGCTCGCGGCCCCGGCCGCGATAGCGGCGCTGATGACGCCGCTGACGGCGTCCGCGGCCCCGGCCGCCCCGGCCCGCGGTATCGAGATCATCGTGGCCGACACGGCATTCGGCCCGGCGCTTGCAGTGGGTTCCGGGCCGTGGAAGAACTACACGCTCTACTACATCACCTCCGACCACGGCAGCACTTACGGCTGCACGACGGTCCTGACCCACACGCCGTTCGGGACGATTTCCTGTGCCGGCCCGACGACCGACAAGAAGGCCGAATGGCCGGCCATCACCACCCCCGCAAGGCCGGTCGCCGGCCCGGGCGTGAAGCAGGCCTGGCTCGGCAGCGTCTACCGCAAGGGCATCGGGTACCAGGTCACCTACGCCGGGCACCCGCTGTACCTGTTCGACTATTCGCCGGGCGCGGTCACCGGCGAGGCCTGGTTCGAGCCCGGCACGCCGCCCTGGCACGGGATGTGGTGGCTGCTGTCCCCGAACGGCGAGCCGGTGCCGTGGGCCGGCACGCTGACCACGACCAGGACCGCCGGCGGCAAGACGGTCCTTGCCGAGCTCTTCCAGACCCTGGACGGCTTCGTCAACTTCCCGGTCTACGAGTTCAGCGGCGACATCCCGTATTACACGGCGTCCTGCTCGGCCAGCGCCAACTGTGCCCGAGCCTGGCTCCCGGTCCTCACCCAGGCCGGCGGACCGGGCTGGGCCGGCGTCCCCGGCAGGGGCGTCGGGACGCTCGGCATCCCCGGTCACCTCAGGCAGGCCACCTGGTTCGGCCACCCGCTCTACCTGTTCGGCGACGAGCAGCTCAAGTCCCTGTCCAACGGCAAGGTCGTCCCCGAAGGCAACGGCAACGGCATCCACGCCTTCGGCGGCACCTTCACCCTCGTCACCAACCCCTGACCCACGTCCAAACCAGGTAGTGGGTGTGGCACCGCGTACCAAAATCGGTATGCCGTGCCACACCCAGTACCTCACCCGGTCGGCGAGGCCACGCCACACAACCCTCAGCCGGGCACCCCAGCCACAGCGGGCAGGAACACGCACTTCGTCGCCAGGTACGTCTCGAGCCCCTCAGGCCCGTAGATGCTTCCCATGCCGCTTGCCTTGCGCCCGCCCCACGGCGACCCGAGATCGGGCACGTACAGGTTCACCCCGAAGGTCCCCACCCGCGCCCGCCTGGCGATCTTGAGCCCGCGCTCCGGGTCGTCGGTCCACACGCTGCCGGCCAGCCCGTAGCTGGAGTCGTTCGCGATCGCCACCGCCTCGGCCTCGTCGTCGTACGGGATCACCGCCACCACCGGCCCGCAGATCTCGTCCCGGGCGATCGCCATCCCCGCCGTGGCCCCGGCGAACACGGTGGGCTCGTAGTAGTACCCGTACACCGGCGTGGCCGGCCGCCGCCCGCCGACCACCACATGGGCCCCGGCGGAAACGCCCGACGACACGCACGACTCCACGCTGGCCCGCTGCCGCGGGCTGGCCAGCGGCCCCATCGTCGTGTCCTCCGCCATCGGGTCGCCGATCACCAGGCCGGCGGCCTGGCAGGCGAGCGCCTCGACCGCCTCGTCGTACCTGGACCGCGGCGCGAGCACCCGCGACATCGTGTAGCAGGCCTGGCCCGAGTTGCCGAAGCACAGCACCCCCAGCGCGGACGCCACACAAGAAAGGTCCACGTCGTCGAGCACGATCGCGGCGGACTTCCCGCCGAGCTCGAGCGTCACCGGCTTCAGCGTCTCGCCGCAGATCGCCGCGATCCGCCGCCCGGACGGAGTCGGCCCGGCGACCGCCACGATGTCCACCCCGGGGTGCGCGGCGAGCATCTCGCCCACCTGCGCGGTCCCCGTCACGAGGTTGAAGACGCCGGGCGGGAACTCGGCCGCCTCGAACGCCTCGGCCAGGATGTAGGCGGACAGCGAGGTCTCCGGGGCCGGCTTGAGCACGATCGTGCATCCCGCGGCGAGTGCCGGGGCGAGCTGGCAGAACGCGAGTATCAGCGGGTAGCTCCAGGACGCGATCACCGCCGCGACCCCGGCAGGCTCGTGCCGCACCATCGTCCGCCCGGCGAAGCTGACCGCGTCGCGGATCTCCTCGGTGCACATGCCGCGGGCGAGCGCCGCGTAGTAGCGGATGATCGCGCACGGCACCGTCACGTTGTTCCGCCGCGACAACGTGATCGGCATGCCCATCTCGGCCGTCACCAGCCGGGCCGTGTCCTCGGCCCTGGCCTCGATCGCCGCCGCCAGCCGGTCCATGGCCGCGGCGCGATCGGCCGGCCGCAGGTGCGGCCACACGCCAGTGTCGAAGGCCTGCCTGGCCGCGGCCACCGCGACCTCGACGTCCGGCTCGACCATCGAGGGGACGGCGCCGGCCACCTCCTCGGTAGCCGGGTTGACGATCGTGATCACGTCGGCCGACCCGGAGCCGACAAGGCGCCCGCCTGCGTAAACATCCCGGTACTCGAGCAACCGCGGCCCCTTACCAAGCCCAGCCCAAACCAACCTGGCTAGCTGCGCACACACCGCACAAACTAAAGTGTTTGCTAATTTCCACGCCTGACGCGCTACTTGTCAAGTGTCAGCGCCACGGCCAGCGAGATTGTGACCAGTCACCGCAGGTAGACAACGGATCATGGCCGCGGTTTGTGCTCGGCCACAACGACCGGGCGACCCCGAGGACGTATGATCGCGGACATGGCGGTACCCAACTGGTCGCCAGCCCACGCCGAGGAGCATCCCCGGCACCTGGACCGTGAGAACGCGGCACTGCGCGAGCTCGTCACCGTGTACAGGTACCTGTCCGGCCTGGCGCTGCAGGACGCGGACCTGGCCGGCGTGGTCCGCCTGATCTCCGACCGGACCTCCGCGACCGTCGCGGTGATCAGCCAGCTGATGGACGTGCTGACCGCCGCGGCCCCCGGCGTGCCCGCCGAGAAGGCCGCCGCCGACGTGCGCGAGCACGTGGTCCACCCAAGGCTCGGCCAGGTGCTGCGCGCCTCGCGGCTGAGCCAGCGGGCGCTGCGGCTGCCGAAGGTCGGCGGCATGCCCGCGATCATCGTCGCCCCGGTCCTCGTCGGCGACGAGGTGCCGAACTATCTCATCACCATCGACCCCGCGGAGAACCTCTTCGGCGAGGACATGAGCCTGCTCGTCACCGAGCACGCGGCCACCATCTGCGGGGTCATCCTCGGCCGCGAGCGCGTGGTCGCCGCCGCCGCCAGGAGGGTCCGCGACGACCTGGTCGAGGGCCTGCTGCTCGGCCGGGGCAGGGACAGCGCCGACGCCGGCCGCTGGGCCGCGCACCTCGGCTACGACCCGGCCCGCGACCACAACGTGCTGGCGATCGCGTTCGACCTGCCGACCACGCAGGACGCCGCCGCGCAGCGGCAGCGGATCTGGGAGAGCATCGAGCACTTCGTCGCCACCCGGGCGCCGGAGGCGATCATCTCCGCCCGCGAGTCCGAGGTGGTCGTGGTCACCGCGTCCCCGGGCGAAAGCGCCGTCACCGCGACGGGCCTGGACGCGCGCCAGCTCGCCGCCGCCTGCCTGGCCCGCCTCGGCGAGCTGTTCCCCGCCGCGAAGGTCGTCATCGGCATCGGCGGCACCTGCCGCGACCCGCGCGACGTCGCCCGCTCCTACGCGCAGGCGCAGCGCACCACCCAGACCCTGCGCCGCCTGGGCCGGGCCGGCACCGCCGCGGCCTTCGGCGACCTCGGCATCCTCCGCCTGCTCCTGCAGGTCCCCGAGCTGGCCGAGCTGCGGAGCTTCGCCGCGGACGTGCTCGGCAAGCTGAGCATGCACGAGCACGAGCACAAGTCGGAGTACCTGACGACGCTGGCCTGCTACTTCAGGGAGAACAACAGCCCGCAGCGCGCCTCCCGCATCCTGCACGTGCACCCGAACACGGTCGCCTACCGGGTCAAGCGCATCGAGGAGATCACCGGCCTGCGCCTGGACAACTACACCGACCGGCTCATCGCCCAGGTTGCGCTTGAGATCCTCGACGCCCTCGGGGACGAGCCGTGACCGCGCTGGACGGCCGAAGCACAAGAACCAGGCTCCTCGGCCAGCGCGTCCTGGTCTGCGACGGCGCGATGGGCACGATGCTGCACGCCGCGGGCGCCGCCCTGGACCGCTCCCTGCCCGAGCTCAACCTGTCCGACCCCGGCCTGGTCAGCACGATCCACGAGAGCTACCTGTCCGCGGGCGCCGACATCATCCAGACCAACACGTTCGGCGCGAACCGCCTGTGGCTCGGCGACCACGGCTTCCCCGACAAGGTGGAGGAGATCAACCGGGCCGGCGTCCG
>JASHTQ010000401.1 GCA_030040475.1 Streptosporangiaceae bacterium | reverse complement strand
CGAGGACTGGCAGTCTGGTCCGCTGCGCCGGTTTGTCGAGGGCCTGGCCGCCGGGCGGATGGTGGTGCGGTATGACCGGCTCGGGACCGGCCTGTCGGATCGGGAGCGGCCGCCCGGCACGTTGACGCCGGCGTTTGAGGAGGCGACGCTGTGCGCCGTGGCTGATGAGCTGGGGCTGGCGCGGATGACGCTGATGGGCATTTCGTGCGGGGGCTGTACCGCGGTGAGCTTTGCCGCCCGGCGGTCTGGGCGGGTCGACCGGCTCGTGCTGTACGGCTGCTGCGCCCGTGGGCGTGCGCTGGGCCCGCCGCAGGCGCGGGACGGCCTGATTGAGCTGGTGCGCTCGCACTGGGGGCTGGGCAGCCGCCTGCTGGCCGACGTGTTCGGCCCGAGCTGGTCCGCCGGGGACCGGGCGGCGTTCACCGCGTCCCAGCGTGCCGCCGCCGACGCCACCGCCGCCGACCTCATGGCGCTGCTGTATGACACCGATGTGCGTGAGGAGCTGCCCCAGGTTCGCGCGCCGGCGCTGGTGGTGCACCGTGAGGGTGACCGGGCGATCCGGCTGAGCGCTGCCCGCGAGGTCGCCGCGCTGCTGCCGCGCGCCGACCTGGTGACGCTGCCGGGTGACGCCCACCTGCCCTGGCACGGTGACGGCGACGCTGTGCTGCGCGTCGTCGCGCCGTTCCTCGGGATCCAGGCCCCGCCCGGGCCCGCGGGCGAGGCTGGTCCCGGCGTGCCGGGTGAGCTCAGTGCCCGGGAGCGGGAGGTGCTCGGGCTGATCGCCCGGGGCCTGTCCGACGCGCAGATCGCCGAGCGGCTGGTGCTCAGCCCGCATACCGTGCACCGCCACGTGGCCAACATCCCGGCGAAACTGGGGCTGCCCACGCGCGCCGCGGCCGCCGCGGCCGCCGCCCGCGCCGGCCTGCTGTGACCGCATCGCCGCGATGGCCCGGACCGGCCATCCAAAGATGGCCTGTCCGCGCGATGCCGGATCGGCGGGCGCGGTGCTGGACTTGACCTGTCCATCACCGGCTCCCCCAGGGGGAGCGCGGCAAGCTGCCCGCAAGGAGGCAGACAGCCTCCACCCGTCGAAGGGGAGACCACATGAGCGCCACACTGGCCATCCGGCACCACGTCAGCGACTACGCCGCCTGGCAGAAGGCCTACGACGAAGCCGAGCCGCTACGCGCGCAGCACGGCTGCACCGCCCAGCGGGTAATGCGGCTACCCGATGACGGCAACGAGCTATTCGTCACCCACGACTTCCCCACCGCCGAGCAGGCGGGCGACTTCGCCCACGACCCGGTCCTGCGTGAGACCATGGGCGAGCCGGCGTCGAGGGGGCGCCGAGAATCGAGATCTTCACGGATGTCTGAACCCGGCCGACCGCCCAGGCGGGGGAGGGACAGCCGCCGCCGTCCCTCCCCCGCCTCGCTCGGCGTGGTCCGGGTCGACGCCGACTTCGAGGCGGAGTACCCCGGCGCCGACCGGACGAGCACCGAGGCCTACGCCTGGTTGTGCCCGACCGGCGAGGCGCTACTTGGCGAGCTTGACCGGTCAAACACGCCGAGCAGCGGCGCAGCGATCGCCAGACCGGTATGTGGCATCTTGATGCCTTGATAATTAAGCACTATGATGCTAGATATGCGTACCACGCTGACGCTTGACGATGACGTAGCTCTCCTGCTCACCGAGGCAGCGCACCGTACGCGGACATCCGTCAAGCAGATCGTCAACACGGCGCTCCGTGCCGCCCTGTCCCCGCCGGCCGCGGAGCGGGCGCCGTACCGGGAGCATGTCCATCACGCCGAGCTCGCACCCGGCCTGGATCTCGCCGGGTTCAACAAGCTCGCTGACGAGCTTGAGGACCAGGCCATCATGAGGCTGGCGCGGCAATGATCATCCCTGACGTCAACCTTCTGCTCTATGCCGTTATCGACGCCTTCCCCCAGCACGAGAAGGCACGGCAGTGGTGGGAGGGCGTCGTCAACTCCGACGAGCTGATCGGCCTGGCAGATCCGGCTATCTTCGGATTCCTGCGCATCAGTACCAACCCGCGGCTCATACAACCTCCGCTGTCCGCCGATGAGGCGGCCCGGCACATCGAGACCTGGCTTCAGCTGCCTAATGCCCGCTGGGCTCAGCCTGGCCCCGGGCATCACGCCCGCTCCTTTGCCTATCTCCGCGCTGCCGGGACTGCGGGCAATCTCACCACCGACGCCCAGCTCGCCGCGATCGCCGTCGGCAACAACGCCACCATGTGCTCCAACGACAGCGACTTCGCCCGCTTCGACGATATCCGCTGGCACAACCCCCTCACCGCGTGACCCGGCGAGGGCTCGCAAGCGATGAACTGAAAGTGCCCGCTCATCCCGCGATTAGGAGGGCACCGCATGTCAGCGCAGCGTGGTTCCAGAACCCGGCGTTCTGTACACGACACACGGGCCCTCCAGCATTACCCTCGGCTGCGACCGAGTCGGCAGGGAGGATGTGGATGAGAGCTTCGGCC
>JASHTQ010000034.1 GCA_030040475.1 Streptosporangiaceae bacterium | reverse complement strand
CCATGAGTAATCCTTGGGTGTGTGTTGAAGTTGAGTGGTCCGGGCTCAAGCTTGCCAGCAGGGGCTTCTGCCGTCAAATCCCTTGAGTCATATAGACTCAACTTAGTCGAGCCGGGTGGCATTCCCCGGGGGCGACACAAATTTCGACCGCTCTGCCCCGCTACGCTTGAGCTCCGGAAAGAGGAGGTAAGGCGTGGTCGTGCGGATGACCGTCGGTCTGGTGCTGACCGTGGTGGCGCTGGCGATCGCGGCTCGGCGGCTGTGGTGGCTGAGGCGGCTGGCGCTGTCCGGGCAGCCGGCGCCGGAGCGCGTGGCGTCGGTGCGGTCGCATCCGGGCCGGGACGCGGAGGTCCAGGCCACCGAGGTGATCGGGCAGCGCAAGCTGCTGAAGTGGTCGGTGCCCGGCGCGGCGCACGCGGCGACGTTCTGGGGCTTCATCGTGCTGCTGCTGACGATCATCGAGGCCTACGGGGACATCTTCGACCGGCGGTTCGCGATCCCGGGAATCGGGCACTGGGCCGCGATCGGGTTCCTCGAGGACCTGTTCGCCGTGGGCGTGCTGGCCGGGATCATCACCTTCACCGTGATCCGGGCCAGGAACAACCCGCACAAGGAGGGCCGGGCGTCGCGGTTCTTCGGCTCGCACACCCGTGCCGCCTGGGTCGTTCTCGGCATGATCGCCGCGGTCATCGTGACGCTTCTGCTGTACCGGGGCGCCCAGGAAAACACCGGCGTGTTCCCCTACCCGCACGCCTGGGCGTTCGCGTCCTGGGTCGTCGCGCAGATCCTGCACCCGCTGGGCTCCGGCGTTAACAGCGTCCTGGAGGCCGTGTTCATCCTCGCCCAGATCGGCGTGATCATGGCGTTCGCCGTGATCGTCGTCTACTCCAAGCACCTGCACATCGCGCTGGCGCCGGTGAACGTGCTGTTCTCCCGCCGCCCCAACGCCCTCGGCCCGCTCGAGCCGATGCGCAGCGGCGGGAAGGTGCTGGACTTCGAGGAGGCCGACCCGGACACCGACGTGTTCGGGCTGGGGAAGATCGAGGACTTCACCTGGAAGGGCCTGCTGGACCTGGCGACCTGCACCGAGTGCGGGCGGTGCCAGTCGCAGTGCCCGGCCTGGGCGACCGGCAAGCCGCTGTCTCCTAAGCAGGTCATCCTGGACCTCCGCGACCACGCCTTCGCCAAGGCTCCCTACCTGCTGGCCGCCTCCGACGAGGCCCGCGAGAAGCTCCCGGATGCGGTCAAGAAGGAGGCCGAACGCCCGCTGGTCGGCCCGGTAGCCGACGGCGGCGTCATCGACCCCGACGTGCTGTGGTCGTGTACGAACTGCGGGGCGTGCGTGGAGGAGTGCCCGGTCGATATCGAGCACATCGACCATATCGACGGGATGCGGCGGCACCAGGTGCTGATCGAGTCGGCGTTCCCGGTCGAGGCGGCCGGGATGCTCCGGAACCTGGAGAACAAGGGCGACCCGTGGGGCATGGGCGCCGCCCGCCGCGCCGACTGGATCGGCGAGCTGGACTTCGAGGTCCCGGTGGTGGAAGGAAAGATCGGCGACGGGATCGAGTACCTGTTCTGGGTGGGGTGCGCCGGGGCGCTGGAAGACCGCGCCAAGAAGACCACCAAGGCGATCGCGACCCTGCTGCACCAGGCGGGGGTGACGTTCGCGGTGCTGGGGCCGGCCGAGACGTGCACCGGGGATCCGGCCCGGCGGATCGGGAACGAGTTCGTGTTCTCGATGCTGGCCCAGCAGAACATCGAGACCCTCAACGAGGCCGCCCCCAAGACGGTCGTGGCGTCGTGCCCGCACTGCTTCAACACGATCTCGCGGGAGTACCCCCAGCTCGGCGGGAACTACGAGGTGGTTCACCACACCCAGCTGCTGGCCCGCCTGGTGGAGCAGGGGAAGATCACCCCGACCGAGCGGGTCGAGGAGAAGCTGACCTACCACGACCCGTGTTTCCTGGGTCGGCACAACAAGGTGTTCACCCCGCCGCGGGAGATCCTGGAGGCCGTGCCGGGCGTCCGGGCAGAGGAGATGCACCGGTGCAAGAACCGGGGGTTCTGCTGCGGGGCGGGCGGCGCGCGGATGTGGATGGAGGAGCGGATCGGGACGCGGATCAACACCGACCGGATCGAGGAGGCACTCGCGCTGGACCCGGACACGATCTCCACCGCGTGCCCGTACTGCCTGGTCATGCTCGGCGACGCGGTCGCCGCCAAGAAAGCCGCCGGCCAGGCCCCCGACACCCTCGAAGTCGTCGACGTCGCCCAGCTCCTGGCCCGCTCCGTCGCCCCCGCGAACGGAGCGAGCCGCGACCCCGAGCCGAGCTCAGCCGCCGATGACCAGCGACCGGCCGCGGGCGACTAGCCCTGCTTATCCGAGCGGCCGATGATGTCCTGCCCCGGAATACAAGTCAGGCTCCTCGGTGTCGGCGCCGTCCGGTTCTCCCCGGTACGGCCACCCCTCGGCGACGGCCTCCCGCTGCCCCGTCGGCCCGCGCCGTACCACCTCGAGCACCACGATGTGCGGGTAGCGCGCGCTGGCAACCACCCGCACGTCGCTGGCCCAGCACGCACTGCGCAGAATGTCCCTGGCCGCGATGAGGTCAGCCGCGGTTATCCCCGCCCGGCACCACAGCACCACCCGTTCGCCGAATTCAGCCTGGGTCGTGAACAAGACCACCGGCAGCCTGCCGTCCCTGGACTGAACCCAAGCGTGCACGCACCCCGTCCTGACCCGGTGCGGGGTGATAATGCACCAGGCCCTGGCAATCAGCCGCTGCCGCGAGGTCGGCCAGGACAGGCCGGCGGCGAGCAGCCCAAGCCCGACCGCCATGATCGCGATGAGCCACACCGCCCCGAGCACGTACCCGCTGGCCAGCGCCACCGCGGCCAGCCCGCAGAGCAGCCCGACCTCGTACCGCCAGTTCCACAGCCGGCCAAGCACCCCCGGCCGCGCGACCGAGCTGAAGGCCCATTCCACGCTTGCCAGCACGCTGGGATCGTTCGGCCGATGCGGCCGTCCCGACGCCATGGCTAACTCGCCTCGCCGCTGAGCCGCTGTGCCTCAATCTCAACGTTGCCGGTGTCCTGGTTCGCCGCCCTGTCGGTACTCTCGGTGTCTACCCTGCCCGTGCCAAGGCAAGGCGAGCACGGCTGGCCTGCCCTGGTGCCCGTGCCTCCGCACAGCGAACATGCCGCCAGCGTGTCAAAGCGCGGATCCCGGTACCGGCGCCCGAACCCGCCGCGCACCTTGATGATCTGCCAGTCGCGCCAGTACGCCTCGGCGTCGTTCTTCTCGAACAGCCGGTTAAGCCATCGGCGCGGCATGCTGCTCACCCACCCGGCAAGCACCCAGGCGATGGTGGTGACAGTACCCCCGATCCGAGTCCAGGTATCCCGGCTCCGCACTCCGGCGTCCCCGGTCCACGCCTCGGCGGAACAGCCGGTCGCCCGTGCCGCCACCGACGGTTCGACCAACGTCAACCGCCCTGCCCCCGCGTCCTGCGGCCACGGGGGGTTGTCTTCGCTGATGGAGTTGCTAATGTTGATCATATCGCTAGCCCTTCTAGCTCGGTCCTGAGCGTGGGTAGTGTTTCGCTGGGTCGGTGCTGCAACACCGGCCCAGCGGCGTGTCTGGGGTATCACGCAGCGGGTAGCCGTCGTGAGTCCAGATCTTCGCCGCGTCGGCCGTGGATGTCCGGCCATGGCCCGCTCGCCCCGGCACAACGGGAGCGAACGCGGGCTGCGCGGTCTTCGCGGGCTAAGTGAAATGGCAGCGCTCCCTCCACCGCGTGGCCAAGGTGACGCCCGGGCGAAACCATCGCCTCCCTCGGCGGCACGCGATCCTTATCTCGGTAACCCCCCGGGTCACCGCTCGACCCCGTTGTCGGCGGGTCGCTTGAGGATGCTCCTGCTGTTCTGCTTTCATGGTGCATCTAGCAATGCAGTATGGCAAGTGCCTATCTCAAGTGCATCATGCATGTATGATCAGCACAGTCCCAGAGGTAGGGATGGCTGGTCCGGCCTAGTTAGCTATCTGGGAAAGGAAGCGACCTCTGTTGCCAGAAGTGCGCAGCCCCACCGTTCGCCGCCGCGAACTAGGTGCCCTCCTGCGTGCTCTTCGCCAGAAGAAGAATTTGACGGTAGAACAGGTTGCTCTGCGACTCATGTGCTCTCCGAGCAAGGTGAGCCGTATGGAAACTGGTCACGGCCTTGCCACCCCTAGAGACATCCGTGACTTGTGTGACCTGTACGAGGTGGCTGATAAGGCCGAACGTGATCGGATGATGCGACTCGCGCGCGAGGGCAAACAGACGGGCTGGTGGCAGAGCTACGACCTTGACTACTTCGCCACCTACGTTGGGCTTGAGGCGGAAGCGGCACGAATTAAGTATTATCAGTCTGTGATAGTGCCTGGACTGCTGCAGACGCCCGATTATGCACGCGCCATGCACAAGGCCAATGTGCCGAAAATCCCTGCAGAGCGAATCGATGAACTCATCGAAGTCCGTCTAACGCGTCAGCTGCTCCTCGCGAAGAACCCTCCGATATCTCTAGAAGTCGTGCTCGATGAGGCTGTGCTGCATCGCTTGGTCGGTGGACCTGTAGTCATGAGAGCGCAGTTGGGCCGGCTCGTCGAAGCGGCAAAACAACCTAACGTAACAATCCAAGCCATCCCCTATGCAGTGGGTGCCCATCCCGCGATGGATAGCACCTTCAATATCCTTGAGTTCGCGGGCTCCGTGTCCAGCGTGGTGTATGTTGAGGGCCTAGTGGGCTGGCTCTATGTAGAGCGCTCACAGGATGTCGCAAGATATCAGCAAGTATTCGAACACCTGCGTAGCGTAGCATTGAATCCACAAGAATCGATCGAACTGCTGGAGAGGGTTGCGAGGGGCTATAGCGATCCCGCAATCATCGCAGTACCGGGTGATAGCTGAATTAAGGCTCGACCGAACCTGACGGAATGGCGACCGCCATATTTCAGCTGTCGAGGCTTGCTGACTAACAGCTAAGGGGTTCTATTGTGTCGTTGACACAGCTTGAGTTCCGCCAGCTCGCTTGGCGGAAAGCTCGACGCAGCATGAATAATGGCGACTGCGTAGAGCTAGCGCCTGCAGGCGGCCGCATCCTTATCCGTGACTCAAAGGACCCGCACGGGCCGATTCTGCTTTATTCCGCTCGCGCCTTCCGATCGTTTGTCCAAGCCGCACAGAAAGATGGCGCCTGACTCTGAGCCAGGGGAAGGCATTGGGCCGTTCCGCTGTAAGCGGCGGGACGGCCCAGCGGAGTTGCGCAGGAATGCCGGGGCCCGGAATAGGGAATCCGCTCATACTTTGGCGCGATAGAAATTCAGGTATGAGCGTGACGGGGTAGGGCCTCGCTGGTCCTGATACCTGGAACCGTAGACAGACGAGCCGTAAGGATGCTCGGCCGGAGAGCTGGTGCGGAACAGGCATAGCTGCCCAATCTTCATTCCCGGCCAGAGTTTGATCGGCAGTGTCGCTACGTTGGACAACTCTAGGGTCACGTGTCCAGAGAACCCGGGATCGATCCAGCCCGCTGTCGAGTGCGTGAGCAGGCCCAGCCTTCCGAGCGAGCTCTTGCCCTCCAGGCGGCCCGCGATGTCGTCGGGAAGCGTCACGATCTCGTAGGTGGACGCCAGCACGAACTCGTTCGGGTGCAGGACGAAGGGGTCCTCGCCTTCGGTCTCGACCAGCCGGGTCAGGTCGGGCTGTTCCACAGAGGGGTCTATGTGCGGATAGCGGTGGTTCTCGAAGACCCTGAAGTACCGGTCGAGCCGGACATCGATGCTGGACGGCTGGATCAGGTCGGGCTCGTACGGGTCGAGCTTGACCCGGCCGGACTCGATCTCGGCCTTGATGTCACGATCGGAGAGGAGCACCCTGGCAACCTACCGGGTCCGGTACGATGTCTGGGCGAACACAGCGCAGGCTCCTTCGGCGACAGCCGCGGCGACGCAGCGCCAGTGCGCGCGGGTGTAGTTCAATGGTAGAACGTCAGCTTCCCAAGCTGATAGTGCGGGTTCGATTCCCGTCACCCGCTCCAAGAGAGAATGCGCAGCCAGCGCCATGTTTTCCGAATGCAGCGCAGGACCGGCCATTAGGGCTCGCGGTCGTCTCGTGCCCGCTGTGTGCCCGATCGGGGGCGCTCGGCCTCGGCCCGCCTGCTGATCTCGTCAGCGATCATCTTGTCTCGCAGCGACGTGCGGTGCTGGTAGATCAGCGCGGCGCGCGCGGTGCTGTGGCCCATCCGATCCATGAGTTCGCGGAGGCTGCCGCCAGCCTCACCGGCCAGCGTGTTGCCCGTATGCCGCAGGTCGTGGAAGTGGACGCCGGTCAATCCGGCCGCTTCCAGTGCTTTACGCCATTGGCGTGTGAAGTTGCTTCGCCGCAGCTGAGCGCCCTTGGGACCGGTGAAGACGAGGCAGTTCTCGGCGGTGCCGGTGAACTGCCCCAGGTGCTCAATGACGTCGGGCAGCAGGAACGGCGGGATGCTGATCCAGCGGACGCCAGATGCCGACTTGGGCGGCCCGGTGATGAGTGCCCCGTTGGTCAGCTCGACCACGGCGACCTCGACGCGGACGATGCCCGCTGTGGTGTCGATATGCTTG
>JASHTQ010000400.1 GCA_030040475.1 Streptosporangiaceae bacterium | reverse complement strand
GCCGTCCGCGCCCAGGCCGAGCACATCCTGGCCACCCCCGCCCTGCAGCCCGCCGTCCACCGCGCCCAGTACACGACCATGCTCGGCGACTTCATCACCGTCGCCGACCTGCTCCAGCCCGGCCCCGGCTACGGCACCACCGCCCAGGACTACACCGCCTGGTACACCGCCCTGCACGCCTCCAACATCAACGTCGCCTGACGCCGGACCCGCCACCTTCATTGCTCCGCAGGCTCCACCGTGTCGAGCAGTTTCCTGAGCACGCTGGTGTACCGATCGAGTGCCTCCCGGCCAGCGCCGGTCAGCGAGACCGATGTCAGCGCGTTGACGCCGCTGCCGGACTTTTCCATCCGTACGTATCCGGCGTCTTCCAGCTTCCGCAGATGGGTGATGAGGTTGCCGGGCGTCAGTCCGATCAGGTCCTGCAGCCTGGTGAAGGATAGGTTGTCGCCGGCGCGGAGCGCCGCGAGCGTCACCATCAAGCGCAGCCGCGCGGGTGCGTGGATGACCGGATCGAGCCCGTCATCGCTCACGCGACGGTCCCAGGGCAGGATAGACGGCCGCTATCAGGAGGAACCCGCAGCCGCCCGCCAGGGCGTTGACGGCCCAGACCCCTACCGGGCCCGCGAACGCGCTGCCCGCGGCCACGACGACCAGCCAGATCCCGAGCCCGAAGAGGATCCAGTCCATCCGGACAGCGGAACTGGCCACGTAGACCAAGCCCGTCACCAGGATGGGTGCGGCCGCCTGGAACACGCCGTGCACCACCGACTGGCTTGCGCCCGCATGGGCGAGAGCGGCTTCCAGCGTGAGCACTCCCGCGTAGCCGAGCACTAGAGACAGGACACCGATGCGCCGCTGCCGCGAGGACACGCCGCCGACGCCGCTGGCCGCCCGGCCGACCGCCGAGGCGGTGATGGCCACGGCCGTCCCGACGAGCAGCACAAGCACTGCCGCCGCGGCCGGCGTCGGCCCATCGTAGGGCCGCTGTCCGCGAACGGACAGCCAGATCGCGCCGTAGCCGATCAGCCAGGCCAGTCCGCCGCTCGCGAACAGCAGCGGTCGCCTGATGCCCAGTTCGTGCTGGGCTCGATCGCGCGCCTCCTGCATGATGGCCGACGCGCCCTGTAGATCCAGGTCCGCGCCCTCGTACTGGTCCGCGCTCCCGCCGTGGTCCGCGCTCCCGCCGTGGTCCGGGCCCTCGTCCATGTCCGTGCCCGTGCCGTCTTTCATGTCGATTCCGCCGTTCATGCCGACTCCTCCGTTGACTTTGTATCGCAAAGCTAGCTTGCTTTGTATTGCAAAGTCAAGAGTCCCGACGCTGACCCTAGGTGAGGGCTGGCAGCCCAGCCGACGGTGTGTCAGGCGTCACATCGGCAAAGCGTTGGCCCGGCCCGGCCTGCCCACTCCTACAGGCCGGGCGCGGATTCCGGCCGCGCCCGACACAGAGGACTCGACACACAGGAGAGGTGCGTCACCCCCATGACCCAGCAGCTGCACAGCGGTTCCCGCCAATCGTCGAGCCTGCCGCCCCAGCCCTCATCGGGTCAGCCGCCGGCGGGCGGCAGCCATCTGCCGGGCCTGGACGGTCTCCGTGATCCGGCCGCTACACGGCCACGCCGCCGCCTCCGCAACGTGCTACTCGGTTCGGGTGCCGTCCTCACGGTCCTGTTCGTCGGCGTGGCGATTGGCGCCGCCGGAGCGGGCACGGCCAAGCCCGCTCCGGCGCCGACCGTGACCGTCACCGCGACGGCGGCTCCGGCGCCTGCAGTTACCGTTACCGAGACCGCCAGGCCCGCCGCCGTCGCCAGGCCGACCGTGACCGTCACCGCTGCTGCTCCCGCCGCGGCCACGTCCAGCCCGCCGTCCGGCGTGCTGATGACGTTCTCCGGCAGCGGCATCCGGAACTCGGCGTCGTTCGTGGTCAACAGCTCAACGGTGATCGCGCACTACAGCTACGACTGTTCGGCGTTCGGGGACCCGGGCAACTTCATCGCGGACATGGTCAGCGGAAGCCCTTCCAGCCTGTCGTACGACGACCAGTCAATCGCTAACGCGCTCGGCTCGGGCGGCAGCCAGACCACGACGCTCTACCCGCAGAACCAGGGCGGCTCCTACCATCTCGAGGTCAACTCGGAATGTTCGTGGAGCATCACGCTGACCGCGGGCTGAGGCTGATTCGGCGGCCTCGGCGGCCTCGGCGGCCGCCGCCTGCTGGCCGCCGATGAAGCGCCTTCCCTCGCCCCTCGCGCCGGGCTTCAGTGGGTGATCGTTCCGAACGTCACGTCGCTGGTCCAGATGGTCTGCCAGCCGATCCCCTGCCCGTAATCGATGGCAGAGACGATGTGGTTGCCGCCTTCGTAGATGGCCACGTGGTAGACGTAGCTGTTGGGATCCGACGTCTCGTGGAAGAACACGAGGTCCCCGCCCCATGCCGCGCGCTTGCTCTCGCGGCGGAAGTACTCGAACTGTCCCTCGGCCGTCCGGGGGATCGACTTGCCGTAGTGACGGTACACGTACTGGGCCAGCCCGCTGCAGTCGAACCCAGTGGCCGGAGAGGTACCGCCATAGGTGTAAGGAACTGTCCCAATGAACGCCTTGACATATGACGCTGCCCTTTGATTGAACGACTCCGTGTGCGCGCTAGCCGTTCCTGCTGAAAACGCCAGAGTTACTGCCATCGTTCCGGCGATGGTGCCTGCCTTATGTCGAATCGACATCGTGCATCCTCCTACGTGCGTCCCGGTTGACTGAACGCGGGCCTCTACCGGCCGGCGTGGCGGACCTACCATGGTCGCGGCTTAGGCGCGACCGGTCCCGTGTACCCGCCTAACGCAGGGAAAGCGCTTTTTCACGCTGCGATTATAACGTCCCTTGCGCTCAAACAGCATGCGTCTTCATTACCAGGAAATGGACCAAATCAGGAGATTGTTCCAAGTTATGGAACATTTTGATAAACATACGCATCAACTTTAACAGGAGATAACACAGTTATCTCGAAGGGATATCGAGAGCGTGAATATGGCGGCGGGGTTGCGCGGCGAAGGGTAAAAGCCCACGTCAGCAAGCACTCACGAGCCGTCGGCCGTCGTGCCGGAGCGGATGCGCCAAGCCGACTTCTAACCCAAAGTATCCGTAATCTAACGTCGAGTCGCTACCTTTGCCCGGCTGCACCAGGCGCGTGGACCCGCGCTCGCCCGAGGGCGTGAGGCCGTGACTACTCGATGACCCTCAGTAATTGCTTAGGTATTTCATCCGGTCGGCCGAGACAAGTTGCTGAGCAGGATCGCGGAAGGAGCCTTGTAAGGTTTTTCAGTTAGCCCATTCCTGTCACAGCTGAACCAAAGTCATTGGACACTATCCTGCCCCGCATGGGCGAAGAGCGAAGGCACGCCGCCCATTCGAGCGATGGCCGGGAGTGGTACAAACGGAGCCGGTTTCCGGCCGCGCGAAAAGGCACGGGAAGGCACGGGAAGGCACGGGGGGAGGCGGGGGAAGGCTATTGGCGGCGGCGGAAGCGGCGGCGTTGCTATCGGCCGAGCCCGGCCCGGCGGGGGAGCGTTGCGGTATGCCACGGGAGGCTAGGCGCGGCCCGCGCCCTCGACCGCGGGCACGCCGGAGCGATCCGCGTACCTGCTGGCCAGTCCGGCGCGTCGGGGCCGCGACAGGTCCTCCCCGAACCGGACGTCCAGCCGCCGCGCGACCCGCCGGCCCAGTCGCTGCATCGGAGCCTCGATGAAGCGGTGAGTGAGGGCGGCACAGACCAGCAGGGCCAGCACGAAGGCCGCGACAAGGCCGAGCTCCATCGGCACGAAGTTCTCGTTGCGGGTCACCGGCACGCTCGTATAGGCCTCGATCAGCATCGGGTGGATGAGGTAGATCGAGTAGCTCACCAGGCCGAGCCAGGCAACGAAGCGCGGAACCTTCCGGTTACGGCACAGCATGGCGACCGCGAACGTGAGGCCGGCGAATTCCAGTGAGTTGAATCCCACGCGTATCGACGAGGGGTTCCCGCCTGGCGAGATGTGCCACAGCCCCGCCACGAGCACGAGCCCGAACACCACGATCACCGCCAGGCGCGCACGGCGCCAGGGGATCTGACCGTTCTCCGCGCGGTACAGCAGGGTCCCCGTGAACATCAGCGCGAAGATGGTGAACGTCTCCCACGACGCGGCGTACCCGCCGTTGAACACGATCAGCAGCAGGCCGGTTACCGCAGCGGCCACCGCGCCGGCGGTCCGCGGCCATCCCCGGGCGGCCACGGCGAGGGCAAGGCCGACGAGCACCACCGAGTCGGTGATCGCCACGACGACACCGGGCGTGAGGAGGTCGAAGGACAGGCTCCCCGGACGCAGCAGCCCGCCGAGCGCCACAGCCGCGACCCCGAAGACCAGAGCGTACCTGCCGCTGCGCCGGTGCGCGCCGCCGAGGAAAAGCGCGGTGAGCAGCAGGTAGAACGCCATCTCGTAGGCCAGCGACCAGACCACGTTGGGCAGCGTCGGCGCCCAGAGCGCGCCCTGCAGCATAAACACATCGGCGAACGATGCCGTCACGGTGTCGGTATTCATGCCGGACAGCGAGCCGATCCCCGCGGCCCACAGCACGATCATGCCACCCACTGCGAACAGGTAGAGCGGGTACAGCCGGAAGATCCGGCTGACCCAGAAACTGCGGACGCTGCCCTTGCGCTCCAGCGAGGCGGGCACGATGTAGCCGCTGACGATGAAGAACACGAAGACGCCATACTGGCCGGGGTCGAACCAGTGATAGACCGAATCCCGGACGGGCTGGAGCACGGAGTAGGTCAGGTGGTCGAACACCACGCACAGCGCGGCGATACCTCGCAGCGCGTCCAGCCAGGCCAGCCGTGGCCCGGCCGTGGTGGCTGGCTGATCGGGCCGCGGCGGGAGACCTGGCACTGGTCCGGTGGCAGTGTCGGACATGATGACTCAAGCTAGCGGCCGGCCCTGCCGCGCAACCTGCGCGAAAGCCGCACTGCGCTGAGAAAGCGGTAGGAAAACGTTGGGAAACGAGGAGGATCTATCCATGCTTACGCTCGGTGTGGTGGTTCTTGGCGTGGCCGATCGTCAGCGGGCGGCTGATTTCTGGCGGGCCGCGCTCGGATACCAGGTGCGCGAGGACGGGTACGGCGGCTGGGCCGTGACGCTCGTGCCCCCGGAAGGCGCGAGCGGTACCCCAATCGCGCTGCAGACGAGCCGGACGCCGGCCGAGGAACACCCGCGCATCCACCTCGACCTGCACGTGACCGGCGTCGCCGAGCAGGAGGCTGAGGCAGCGCGCCTGACCTCACTCGGCGCCAGCGCAGTGGACTGGGACAGTTACCCGGCCGACCCGGACTTCATCGTGCTTGCCGACACCGAGGGCAACAGGTTCTGCATCGTGGACCTCGCCCACGTACCCGACCAGCACGCCTAGTCGCGCATCGGCTGGCCCTGCCGGTACATCTGCGGCGGTTTGTTCCCCGCGGCCTGGCCGCCGTCTATGGGCATCACGGTCCCGGTGATGAACGAGGACTGATCCGAGCACAGCCAGAGCACTGCCCGCGCCACCTCCGCCACTGTGCCCACGCGCCGCATCGGCGTCGAAAGCGCGGCCCCGCGCTGTGCCTGCGGTCCCGCCGCCTCAAGGTGATAGGTCAGGATCGGGCCCGGCGCCACCACGTTCACCCGGATGCCCTGATCGGCGTAGTCGAGAGCGGCGACCTTGGTCAGGCCGATGATCCCGGCCTTGCCTGCCACGTACGCCGCGAGGTTGGCGGTCCCGTTCAGCCCGGCGATGGAGGCCATGTTGACGATCGCCCCGCCGCCGCCGGCGAGCATGGCCGGAATCTGGAACTTCATGCCGAGGAAGGTGCCGCGGATGTTGGTGGCGATGCCGACGTCGAACTCGTCCGGATCGATCTCGCCGAGCGGCGCGGGGAGCGGCCCGGCGGCGGCATTGTTGAACGCCGCGTCGAGGCGGCCGTAGCTGGCCATGGCCGCCTCGACCAGATGGCGGGCCGAGCCGACGTCCGTGACATCGGTGCTGACGGCAATCGCCCGGCCGCCGCGCGCCTCGATGCCGTCCGCCACGGACTTCAGGGCGGCGGTGTCGCGGGCGCCGAGGACCACCGCGGCTCCCGCTGCGGCGAAGGCCTCGGCGGTGGCCGCCCCGATACCCCTGCTCGCGCCGGCCACGAGTGCCACCCGGCCGCGCATGGGCTGGTCTTGTGACTGGAACTGATCGTCCACGGTGACTCCTAACAGTTCGATATCTAAGCGTACGATATCAAACGATTAGAGAGCTACGGAACTAGTGTTAGGCTTCCCGCATGCCCCGTCCCGCCCGCCAGCCCCTCGGACTGCAGCTGACCCGGGTGTCCAGGGCCGTCAGCCGGGCCTTCGACGATGCGCTGGCCGCTGCGGGCGGGTCGCTGCCGGTCTGGCTCGTGCTGATATCGCTGAAGCGCGGGCAGCCTTCCAGCCAGCGCGAGCTCGCGGAGGCCGTCGGCATCCAGGGCGCCACGCTCACTCATCACCTGAATGCGATGGAGTCGGCCGGGCTGGTCACCCGCCGCCGGGATCCCGGCAACCGGCGGCTGCACGTGGTAGAGCTGACGGCGGACGGCGACGCGCTCTTCTTCCGTCTCAGGGACGCGGCCACCGCCTTCGACGAGCAACTGCGCGCAGGCCTGTCCGAGCAGGACGTGGTCCTGCTCGGGACCCTGCTGGCCAGGCTGCGCGACAACGTGACAGCGGCGACGTGACAGCGGCGACGTGATAGGGGGCGACGTGACAGCGGCGACGTGACCTGGGCAAGCTGAGAGCTACGTCAAGGCGCGGCCTCGGGCGTCACCGTCGACGGGTACTTCTGGGCGAACGCCGTGAGCGAGTCGTTGTCGACCGCCGTCCAGAGCTGATCGTCGATCGCCGTGTCCAGCATGTGCTTTCCGCCCACGGTCAGGGTTGCCGCCGTGAGATAGACCGCCGAGCCGGCGTTCTTGTTGTCAAACTTCGTGGCGAGCGACGCCACCTGGGTGTTGCTCAGGTTGCTGTCCACGGTCAGCATGCTCTTGATCGAGTCGAGCACGTGAATTGCCGTGATCGGGCTGGTGAGCAGATGGTCGCCGGCGATCTTGGTCAGGAGCACGCGGACCAGGTTCTCCTGGCGCAGCAGCCGGTCCTGGTCGCTGATCTTCGGGTCGCGCGCGTAGTAGATGGCGGTCGTGCCGTTGAGATAGTTGATTCCCTTGACGAAGTTGTAGCCGAAGCCCTTGGTCGCGACGGGAACGTCGACGTCGAGCCCGCCGACGGCGTTTATCAGGTTGGTGATGTGGCTGAAGTCGATCCGCGCGTAATGGTTGATGGCGATCCCGGTGAGCTGCGTGACGGTCTTGACCAGCAGGGTCGGTCCCCCTTCCACGAGGGCGTCCCACAGCGGCTGAGTCCCGTGGCCCGGCACGCTGACGCTGACGCTGCCGGGAATGGTCACCGCACCCCCCGTAGCCCCGTCAGCGTTGATATGCAGCAGCATGACGAGGTCGCTAGCCGAGTGTGCGGCGGCGGCCTGTTGCGCACTGGTCAACGCTGTCGCCCCCACCTGCTGGGTGGTGATCAGGAAGGTCTCTTTGCTGGAGTTGGACGGGGTGAGCCCGCCGACGTGAACGCGCGGGATGCTGCTCACCTCGTTGTTGACGTACAACAGGACGCCGACCACGGCCGCGACCGCCACGGCGAAGACCGAGCCGACCGAGATCAGCGCAATGCGCGTGCTGCGGCGCTTCCGCCGGCGGGGCGGCGTACCCTCAGGAGGGGCGCCGGAGTCTCCCGCGGAGGCAGCGGCGCTGCTGGCGACGTTTATGTCGGACGTATCGGACATTTCACTCTCCCCCTCGGCCCCGGGCGCCTTGAGTATTGCCCGGTAGATTTGGTCCTTCCGGCGGCGTAGTTCCCTCTAAGGCGGCATTCGGCCGGAATGCTTCCCGGGCAGCCGGATTGTCGCCTGCCGGGAGCTTCAACTAATTCCCAGTTTGCTCGTTGTATCGGCGTGTCATGTTTATATCACACAGAGTAATAGATGCGGGCCTGGGGGCAAAGAGCAGTGCTTCCGGTATTTCGTCGCAAACGGCCGCGTCATGCCCAGGTGACGGTTCCAGCCAAGCGAAGAGGTTCCGTGCCGAACAGTAACGTTCCCGGCCGGTCGGGCTTGTCGGATATTTCACTCTTCCCGCCTTGCCCTTTTCGCTTCGCCCAGCAGCCTTTCCTCGTTTCATGCCGTCGGCTCACATAGCGGTATTTCGCCTGAATTGCCGCTTTCTGGCGGCTGCTAGCTGCTTGCGGACCTTGCGCAAATCTCTTCTTCCTCCCCAGTTCAGTTCTCTTGGAGGTGTGTGATATCTACATTACAGAAGGTAATGGGCCTGCGGGTCGGGGGTTAGAGGCGAAATGATCCGGCATTACCGAGCGATGCTGGAGGAGGGATTGCGTGAGCCAGGAGGCGCTGGCCGGCCGGGTCGGGGGACAGCTACTTCGTAGTCTGTGCAAGCGCACGCGGGTGCGTCAGATCACCGAGGCCGGATACGACGTCGTGGCGTGGATCGGTGGCCTCCTGATAGCGGCCCGGGCGACCGGCGGTCAGGCGGTCCCCCACATGAGCCTGCCCGTCCTGTGGTCGGGGGTGGCGGGAATCTGCGCGATGGTAACCGGATGTGGCCTCGCGGCCGGCCTCTACCGCGGCCGGTACCTGCGCGGGAGCCGCGACGAGGTGGCGGCGGTGGCATACGCGGCTCTGCTGGCCACCTGCTGCCTGACAGCCCTTGACCTCGCGCTGGTAATCAGGCGGCCCGCGGTGCCAGGGACCGTCCTTGGCGGCGCGGGTTTCGCCGTGATAGCGATGCTCGGCGCGAGGTACGTTGCCTTCGCGGCGAGGCTGCGGTCACGGCCGGCCGCGCCGACGGCCACGAAGATCATCGTTTTCGGCGCCGGGGATGCGGGCGCGATGCTCATCCACCGCCTGGCCACGCAGCCTGGCGCGGCTTACCAGCCGGTCGCGCTCCTCGACGATGATCCCGTGAAGAGGCGGCTGCGGATTCACGGAGTGCCCGTGCTCGGCGGGCGCGGCCAGATGGCCGATGTCGCCGCGAGGACCGGAGCCGGAGTGCTGGTCATCGCGATCGCCGGCGGCAGCGCGGAGGTTATCCGCGACCTCACCGAGACGGCCGAGCGCTGCGGGCTCATCCCGAAGGTCATCCCCTCGGTCAGGGAACTGCTCACCGGCGGTGCGCAGATCGAAGGCGTACGTGATCCTCGCATCAGCGACCTGCTCGGTCGCCGGGCGATTACGACGGACGCCGCCTCGGTGCGCGAGCGCATAGCGGGCAAGCGCGTCCTGGTGACGGGCGCCGGCGGGTCCATCGGTGCCGAGCTCTGCCGCCAGCTGCACCTGCTGGAATCGGCTCAGCTGATCATGCTGGATCGTGATGAGTCGGCCTTGCACGCGGTGGAGCTCGCGCTGCGCGGGCGTGCCCTGCTCGATTCCGAGGAGACCGTGCTGGCCGACATCCGCGACCAGCGCAGGGTCAGGGAGGTGTTCGCCAAGTTCCGGCCCGACATTGTCTTCCACGCCGCCGCGCTCAAGCACCTGCCGCTGCTGGAACGCTGCCCGGCGGAGGCGCTCAAGACCAACGTGTGGGGAACCCTCACCGTCTTGGAGGCCGCCGCCGAGCATGGCGTCGAGGCATTCGTCAACATCTCCTCGGACAAGGCCGCGAACCCGGTAAGCGTGCTCGGCTACTCCAAGCGCATCACCGAGCGCCTTACCGCGTATATGGCCATCCGGACCGGTGGCACGTACATGAGCGTCCGTTTCGGTAATGTCCTCGGCAGTCGTGGCTCGGTGCTCACCGCCCTGTCCGCACAGGTAGCCGCGGGCGGCCCGGTCACGGTGACCCATCCAGATGTCAGCCGCTTTTTCATGCTCGCCGACGAGGCGGTGCATCTTGTGCTGCAGGCCGCCGCGATCGGCCGTGGCGGGGAGGTCCTCGTCCTCGACATGGGCGAACCGGTGCGGATCGCCGACATGGCGCGCAGGCTGACGGCCAGCAGCGACCGGGAGCTTGAGATCGTATTCACCGGGCTGCGTCCTGGCGAGAAGCTGACCGAAGACAGGCTCGGGCCAGGCGAAACCGACCAGCGCCCGCTTCACCCGCTGATCTGCCAGGTCCCGGCGCCCGCGCTGCGGCCCGACGAGATCACCGCGCTGGATCCCGGCGCCGATGCCGATTCCATCCGTCTCGCACTGGCCAGGCATGCCTGCGGGCCGGTCGAGGGGGACGGGCTGACCATCCCAGCCCAGGACCACGGCGGGGTCAAGGCCGTCAGGGAAGCCGGGGCCAAGCTCGCCGGCGTGCCCGGTCCAGTCCGGCGGGTCGGCTAGGGAAGGGTGCCGGCATGCGACCAGCCCAGCTCGGCCAGCCTCGTCACCAGGAGATCCAGCAGGTCGGCGGTCTCCTCGTAGGCTCCGAGCGGCCCTCCGATGGGATCCGCCACGTCGTCCTCTGCGGAGTCACCGAGCAACGAAAGGCGCTCCCGTCCCGCGTGGGCACGCGACAGCCAGCCGCGCAGCGGCTCCCCGGGCCGCCGCGGCCCGATCTGGTCACCCCGCCGGACGAGTTCCTTGAGGGTGAATGCACGAGGCCAGACGCCGGGTTCGACGATCACCGCCTGACGGAGATTGTCTCGGGCCATTGCCAGGACCAGGCCGGCGCGTGCCAGGTCGTCGGCCTGGGCGAGGTGACTGCGGTGCGAGGCGATGTCGACCCCGCGCCATGCCATGACCGAGACGACTTCCGGGCACGGAGGATCTCCGCTGGACAGCATCCCCGCCGAGCGCACGGCGACACTCACGCCGAGCGCGGCCAGCCGCCTGCTCAGCAGCGCGGCGGCCATCGGAGACCGGCATATGTTCGCGGTGCACAGTGCGATAATGCCGTCATTGTCCCTATTGTCATGTTCGCGGGACAGCGCATGCGCTGCCGGAAAACGCGGAATGCCGCCCGTGTCGCTCATAACCGTATTTCTGGGGATTACCCGCGGCGGGTATTTTGCCTCGTGCTGCAGGAAACTTTACCGCAGCCGTGATTGACGTACACTCAATTCACGCAGCTTGTACCCGGTAACGAGATCCCTGCGGTTAGGTTTCATCTTCGGGTACCGGCTGCCGATGCTGGCAGTCGGAGAGAAAGCCATTATGACCCAATTCGGCACCGAGCCGACGTTTCATACATATCTGCAGGTTCTGCGCCAGCGGAGATGGTGGATCGTCTCGATAACCGTGCTCGGCCTGGCGGCAAGCCTGGCATTGTCCCTGACCGCGCACAAGCAGTACTCGGCCACTGCCCAGCTGCTGGTTCAGTCGTCTTTCGGCGCGAGCAGCATCGGCACGGTGCAACAGGCTGTCACCCAGACGGATGTCCAGACCGAGCTGCAACTGGTCACAAGCGCACCCGTTCAGCAGGACGTCCGCCGCCAGCTCGGCAGCGCGCCGGCCGTGTCGGCCTCGGAAGTGGGACAGACGGACGTGATAGCTGTCACGGCCATCAGCCTGGTGCCGTCTCAGGCGTCCGTCATAGCGAACCTGTACGCGACCGCCTTCGTGCGGTACTGCCAGTCGGTCGCGAGCCAGAGCCTGGCGACGGCTGAGGCGCAGCTGCGCTCGCAGATCGCCTCGCTCGGCAACCAGCTCAAGACGTTCAAGGGAAATTACACGTCGCCTCAGGCATCTGCGCTGCTCAATCAGGAGGCGGTGCTGAAGGAGCAGCTGGCCCAGATGCAGGTCACCGGTTCGGTGGAAACGAGCCCCGTGGTGCTGGTGACGCCCGCGCAGACGCCGAGGTCGCCGAGCTCGCCCCAGCCCGTGCAGGACGCGGTGCTTGGCCTCGCCGCCGGCCTTCTGCTTGGCCTTGGCGTGGCCTTCCTTCGAGACAGTCTCGATGACAGGCTGACCTCCAAGGAGGCGGCCGAGCTCGCGGCGGGCGCGCCGGTGCTTGCCACGACCCCGCTGGTGAGCCCCCGGCGACGGCAGAAGCAGCCGCTCGTGGTGGCGGTCACCGATCCCACTTCGGCGGCCGCCGAGTCATACCGGTCGCTGCGAACCTCTCTTCAGTTCGCCCGGCAGGGGCAGCACCTCCGTAGCGTGGTTGTGACCAGCCCGGGTGTCGCAGAGGGCAAGACGTCGGTGCTGGCGAACCTGGGCGTGGTGTTCGCGCAGGCAGGCGAGCGGGTAGTGCTGGTCTCCTGTGACCTGCGCCGGCCCATGATCGGAGAGCTCTTCGGCCTGTCCGAACAGGCCGGCCTGACATGTGCCCTGCTCGGCCAGCGGACACTTACCGAGGCCGTGCTGCCCGTGCCGGGGTTCGACCGTCTCAGCCTGCTCCCGGCTGGACCGGTCCCGTCGAATCCCGCCGAAATGCTCAACAGCGCCCAGGCAGCAGAGATCTTCGCGCAGTTGCAAGCTCACTTCGATCTCGTCCTGATCGACAGTCCGCCGATCCTCCCGGTTACCGACGCCGCCATCTTGTCCCGGTATGCCGACGCCACCTTGATGCTCGCGGCGGCCGGCCAGACCCGCCAGGCTGACCTGCACCGTGCCGCCGAACGTCTCGACCAGGCAGGCGCCAGGATCCTCGGCGTCGTGCTTAACAAGGTGACCAGGCAGCACGGGCGCTACTACGGGTACGCCTATGGCTACAAGGCCTACTCGACGAAGGTGCCGCACGTCGTGCGCGGTGAGCATCTCAACGGGAGCGACAGGGTGCAGAGCCACCGGCTGCGATGACGAATCCGCCGGCGGGGATGAGCGGGAAATACAGACGGTATAGCTGACGGGTTCGTGCCAGGGGGAGGCATTGACGGTCTCGTGTCGGGGGAACTTTCTGACCTGTTCGCGGTGGCGGCATGCGGCACTGTGGTCACCGCGGCCGAGGCACTGACCATCCCGCTGTTGCGTCGGGCAGCCATTATCGACATTCCCGGCCAGCGGTCATCGCATACCGTCCCGACCCCGCGAGGCGGCGGGATCCCGGTCGCTGCCGGGCTGCTTGTCGCGGCGGGAGTAATCGGTGGCGTGACCGCGGCGGTCTTCGCAGCTGCCGTCTTCTCGTTCGGCTTGCTCGGGCTAGCCGAGGACGTGCGCGGGCTGCGGGCCGGCCACCGGCTGATCATGCAGGTGATCGGGGGCGCCGCGATCGCGGCTCTGCTCGTCGACGGCAGGGCCGCGCCCGGGGTGGTGCTGGTCTTGCTGGTCGCGCTCGGCGCCATATGGATAACCGGATTCGTGAACGCGTTCAACTTCATGGACGGCGTCAACGGCATTTCCGGCGCGCATGCCCTGATCGCGGGGATCGTGTACGCCTGTCTTGGCGGGTGGCGGCACAACGAGTTCCTTGTCCCTGCGGGTGCGATGGTCGCCGTCAGCGCCCTCGCGTTCCTGCCGTGGAACGCGGGCCAGGCCCGGGTGTTCCTCGGCGACGTCGGGAGCTACGCGCTGGGCGCCGCCTTGGCGTTCCTCGCCGCGTACGCCGTCCTGCACGGGATACCGCTGGAGGCCGCGGTCGGGCCTCTCGTCCTTTATGTCGCCGACACCGCCTGGACGCTGCAGCGGCGTGTCCGGGCAGGCGAACGCTGGCTCGAGCCGCACCGTACGCACATCTACCAGCGATGGTGCGACGCGGGCTGGTCTCATCAGCGGGTCACGACGACGGCGGCCGCCGCCACGATCCTGCTCAGCCTGCTCGGCACCGCCAGCCTGACCGGCGTTCCGGCGCTGCGGGTCGCCGCCGACCTGGCCACGGCGGGTGTCCTCCTTGCCTACCTGTCGTCCCCGGCGGTGCTCGCTCGCCGCGCCGCCCGGTGTTGTGGCCCCGACCGTCCCGCGGCCAGAGCGGAGTCGTGACGGCATGCGGATCATCCTCGTTACCCATTACTTCCCGCCCGAGACCGGAGCCCCGCAGGCTCGCCTTTCCGCGCTGGCGGCCGCCTGGGCCTCGGCCGGGGACGACGTCACCGTGCTTACCGGCATGCCCAACCATCCCACCGGCGTCATACCGCCGGGGTATCGCGGCGCGATCCGGCGCCGCGAGCGGCGTGACGGCTACCGAGTACTCCGGACCTGGCTCTATGCCACCCCGAACGAGGGGGTGGCCCGCAAGACCGTCGGCCACCTGAGCTTCATGATCAGCAGCGTCCTGCTCGGCGGCCGCGCCAGCGGGCCAGCCGATGTGGTGGTCGTCTCCTCGCCGACCTTCTTCGCGGTCGGCTCCGGGTGGCTGCTGGCGCGGCTCAAGCGCGCTCGGCTCGTGGTCGAGGTTCGCGATCTATGGCCAGCCATCTTCACCGAACTCGGGGTGCTCACCAGCCGGCCGGTTATCCGCCTGCTTGAGCGGCTGGAACTCGCCGCGTACGCGGCCGCCGACACCGTGATCGTGGTAAGCGACGGTTTCCGCGCCAACCTGATCGGACGCGGCGTGCCGGCCGCCAAGGTGCACACCATCCGCAACGGGGTGACCTCCGGCGAGTTTGACCCCGGCGCTCCGGCGGACGCCCGGCTGCGCGCCAAGCTCGGCGCCCGCCCCGGTGACTGCCTGGTGCTGTACGCGGGCACGCATGGCATATCGCAAGGGCTCACCTCGGTGGCGGACGCCGTCGCCCGGCTCGCGGGGGAGGCGATCCGGTTCGCCTTCGTCGGCGAGGGGGCCGACAAGCAGCGGCTGCTTCATCGCGTTGCCGAGCGCGGGCTCGACAACGTCACCCTGCTCCCCGGCGTGCCTCACGAGCAGGTGCCTGCCCTGCTCGCCGCCGCCGACATATGCCTGGTGCCGCTGCGGGACGTGCCGCTGTTCTCGGCGTTCATCCCGTCGAAGATGTTCGAGTATCTCGCGGCCGGCAAGCCCGTGGTGGGCGCGGTGGCCGGGGAAGCCGCCCAGATCCTGCGCGAGGCAGGTGCGTGGGTAGTGCCGCCCGCGGACAGCGCCGCCATGGCGGCCGCGATCCGGACGCTCGCGGCCGACCCGCAACGACGGCGGGCGATGGGTCGGCAGGGGCGCTGCTACGTCGAGGAGTACTTTGACCGCGGCACGCTGGCCCGCCAGTACCGCAAGCTCATCGAGTCAACCGGAGCGCGGCGATGAGGCTCCTTGTCGTCGGCGGCAGCGGCTTCCTCGGCGGCTACGTGCTCCGCGAGGCGGCCCGGCGCGGGCACCGGTGCGTGGCTCTGGCCCGAAGCCCGCGGGCTGCACTGACCGTGGCAGGCTACGGCGCACAGCCCATCGGTGGCGATCTGGACGATCCTCGCGGTCTGGACGATGCGTTCGTCGCCGCGCGCTGCGAGGCCCTGATCTGCCTTGCATCGCTGGGCCACGGTCACGGCCCGGGCATCGTGGCCGCCGCCGAGGAGGCCGGCATCCTGAGGACAGTCTTTGTCTCGACCACGGCGGTGACGACGACCCTTCACCCGCCGACCAAGAAGATCCGGCTCGCCGCGGAGCAGCAGATCCGTGGCTGCCTGCTTGACTGGACGATCCTGCGGCCGACGATGATCTACGGCGCCCCTGGCGACCGCAACCTGTCCCGGCTGCTGACGCTGCTGAGCCGCGCGGCCGTCCTCCCCGTGCCGGGCACCGGCAGCTGCCTGCACCAGCCGGTTCACGTGGCAGACGCGGCCACGGCCGTGCTGGCCGCGCTGGACCGGCCCGCGGCGATCGGCTCCCTGTACAACCTGGCCGGGCCCGAGCCGCTCCCGTTCACGGAACTGCTCCGCGCCTGCGCTCGCGCGGTCGGGAGCAGGACGCGCTTCGTGCCCGTCCCGCTCGCACCGCTGCTGACGATGGCGCGCGGCTACGAGCTTGCGAGCCGTCATCCCCGGATCAAGGTGGAGCAACTGCGCCGGCTGGGTGAGAACAAGGCGTTCGCGATCGATGACGCGATCCGGGACCTGGGCTACGCTCCGCGGCCGTTCGCCAGCGGTATCGCGGACGAGGCCCGCATGCTCGGGCTTGCGGCGTGACCCGGATGACCCCCGCCGACCTCGCGGTGCTGAGCCGCACGGTGGTGCGTTTGCGGCCCGCCCAGGTCGCGCACCGGGCCCGGCTGCGGACGCAAGCCGCGTCCCTGCGCCGGTTTCCCGAAGCGGGCCGCCGGGTCCTGCCCGGCCCGGACCCCGCCGCCGCCGTGGGCTGGCCGGATACGGCCCGCCCGGTGGACGCGCTGACCACCGGGGCCTGGCCCACGCTGCCTGAACTGCAGGCAGGCAAGATCAGGCTGCTGGGCCAGGTAAGGGAGCTGGGTGACGGACCCGGCTGGCAGCATGCCGACGCCGCCCGGCTGTGGCGCTTTCACCTGCACTACTGGGACTGGGCCTGGGGACTGGCGGCGGCCTCCGACCGGCTGGCGGCCCGTGCCCTGTTCGCCCGGCTATGGCGATCCTGGCAGGCGTCAGCCGAATTCGGCCGCGGCGATGCATGGCACCCATTTCCCGTCGCCCTGCGGGCCTGGTCATGGTGCGGTCAGCACCGCGACCTGGTCGCGGGCAGCGACATCGAGCCGGATTTCGTGGTCGGCCTGGCGTCGCATGCGGGTTTCCTCCGCCGTCACCTGGAATACGACGTAGCCGGGAATCACCTGATCAAGGGGCTCAAGGCCCTGATCGGCCTGGCCGTCTTCTACGCCGACGAGCGGCTGCTCCAGTCGGCGGCGCAGCGGCTGACCAGGCAGCTGGCCAGGCAGGTCCTGGCGGACGGCGGCCATTACGAGCGTGCGCCCGCCTACCACTGCCAGGTGCTGACCGACCTGGTTGACGTGGCGGACCTGCTACGCGCGGCGGGAAGGGCTCCGGCCGGCGAGATCACCGCGGCCATCGACAGCATGCGGCGATGGCTCGGCGCGGTGCTGACCCCCGACGGACAGGTGCCGATGCTGAATGACGGCTACCCGGTCGGCCGCGAACTGCTCGCCGTGCTGCGGCCGGGAGCGGACCCGGTCTCCCCGGCCAGCCCGGTGCTCGTGCTTCCGGCGACCGGCCTGGTACGGGCCATGGCCGGGGGCTGGCACCTGCTCGCCGACGTCGGCCCGCCGTGCCCGCCGTCACTGCCCGCCCATGCCCACGCCGACACCTTCGGCTGCCTGGTACACGTGGACGGGATCCCGCTGCTCGTCGATACCGGTACGTCAACCTACGAGCCGGGTACGGTGCGCCGCTACGAGCGCTCCACCGCCGCGCACAGCACGGTCCAGCTCGATGGCGCGGACTCCACCGAGGTGTGGGGCGTGTTCCGGGCCGGACGGCGAGCTAGGGTCCGCGGCATGGCCGCCTACGCCGACCCGTCCGGCATCGTCTGCGAGGCGGTCCACGACGGGTTCCGCGGGCTACGCGGCCGCCCGCTCCATCGCCGCCGCTGGTCGCTGACCAGCGCCGGGCTCCGTGTCGACGACATGGTCCTCGGCAGAGGACGGCACGAGATCGTCATCCGCTGGCGGCTCGCGGTCGGCTCGGCGGTGCAGCTCACGGGTGACACGGCGCGAGTCACCGCCCGGGCCGGGGCCTTCTGCGTGCTCTTCGCGGCAACCGGTCCGGTCCTGCTCACGGTCGAGATCAGGCCGGTCGCCGTCGGCTTCGGGAGTACCGCGGACGCGCCCGTGCTGACCTGCAGGATCGAGGGGGTCCTGCCCGTTCATGCGACCACAGTCTGGAGCCGCGCCGCCGACTACGCAGACGCAGAGGGGATGACATGAAACAAGTCGTGCAGCCGGTCAGCGGCGGGCCGGTCGAGGTCATCGACGTCCCTCGCCCGGTGGTCGGCCCCACGGAGGTGCTGGTACGCACGGTGGCCTCGGTGATCTCTCCGGGCACCGAACGGGCGGTAACCGAGCTCGCCAGGTCCAGCCTGCTCGCCAAGGCGCGGGCCCGGCCGGACCTGGTCCGGCAGGTCGCACGCAAGGCCCAGGCCGAGGGCATCCTGGCCGCCGCAAGGACAGTCCGGAGTCGGCTCGCCACCGACGTGCCTCTCGGGTACTCGGCGGCCGGGCTGGTCGCCGAGGTCGGCGCGGCCGTCGACGGGATCAAAGTCGGCCAGCTCGTGGCGACCGGCGGCGCGGGAAAGGCCAACCACGCCGAGTACCAGGCCGTGCCCGGTCTGCTGTGCGCGGTCGTACCCAACCTCGTGGCGCCGGAGGAAGCCGCGTTCGCCACGCTGGCGTCGATACCGCTGCACGCGCTGCGTCTGGCGGAGGTGGGCGCGGGCTCGAAGGTCGTGGTGCTCGGCCTCGGGCTGATCGGCCAGCTTGCCGCGAGGCTGGCAATTGCCTCCGGGTGCGATGTGGCCGGGATCGATCCGGCCGGGTTCGCCAGGCAGACCGCGGCGCGGGTCGGCGTGCTCACCCTCGAGGAGTCGGGCGACCCGACCACGGAGCAGGTACTCTCCTGGTCCCGAGGGCGCGGCGCGGATGCCGTGCTCGTGTGCGCCGCCGACCAGTCATCCGGCCCGATGTCACGGGTGCCGGCGCTGTGCCGGGACCGGGCCGCCGTGGTGATGGTCGGCGACGTGGGCATGCCACCCCACCGTGCTCCGTTCTACCAGCGGGAGATCTCGCTGCTATTCGCCCGCTCCTACGGCCCGGGCCGGTACGAGCCCAGCTACGAGGCATGGGGGGTCGATTACCCGCCCGGACAAGTGCGCTGGACCGAAGGCCGGAACCAGGAAGCGGTGCTCGACCTGCTCGCCGCCGGCCGCCTCCGGGTAGCCGACCTGATCACTCAGTCCTTCGATATCGGGCACGCGGACGAGGCCTTCCGCCTGCTCGAGCAGCGATCCGAGCCAAGCCTGGCGATCAGGCTCAGTTATCCGGCCGCGACGGCCCCGACGGTTCCGGACGGGCCGGTGCACGTGAACCCCGGTCGGGCTGACCGCTCCGCGCCCGGAGTCGGCTGGATCGGCGCCGGCGCCTTTTCCACCGGCACGCTGCTGCCAGCGTTCCGCGAGGCCGGCTTCGAGCGCTTCGTGGCCGTTGCGACGGCAAGCGGCGTCTCCGCGCGCAGGGCCGCAGAACACCACGGGTTCGAGAAGGCCGTTTCCGGTGCCGGCGCCGTCATCGACGACCCGGACGTCAGCGTGGTCGTGATCGCTACCCCGCATGACGTGCACTCCGAACTTGCCAGCCGGGCACTGACCGCCGGGCGGGACGTGTGGTGCGAGAAGCCGCTGGCGCTGACCTGCGCCGAGCTTGACCAGGTGGAAAAGGCCTGGCGGGGATCCGGACGCCAGCTCACGCTCGGCTTCAACCGGCGCTGGGCGCCTGCCGTGCTGGCGGCGCGGCGGGTACTGGCGGAGATGCAGGAACCCAAGCTCGTGGTTTACCGGGTCGCCGCAGGCCAGGTGCCCGACGGCCACTGGTATCTCGATCGGCGCCAGGGCGGTCGTCTGCTCGGCGAGGTGTGCCACTTCGTCGACCTCGCCCAGGCGGTGGTGGGGGCCGACATCGAGGACGTCGCGGGCGTCCTAGGCGGAGAGGCGTCGCAGCGCAAGGACGGCGTGGTGGTGGCGCTGCGGTTCGCGGATGGCTCGCTCGCCTCCGTCGCCTACGGGAGCACTCCGCCGGTGGCGGGCAAGGAACGCATCGAGGTGCTCGCCGGGTCGCGACAAGTGATCATCGACGACTTCCGGTCGGTCCTGGTCAACGGCCGTACTGTCTGGAAGGGACGGCAGGACAAGGGCCACCGGGCCCACGCCGCCGCGTTCCGGCAGGCCGTGCAGGGCGGTATGAACATGCCGACCGAGGCCATGCTGGGCAGCATGCGCGCCACGATCCAGGCCGCTGACAGGACCCAGGCATCGTGACGGCTCAGCGTCTGCTCACCGTCGTGCGCCAGGACGCCGCCGAGTCGGACGCTCAGGTCCAGGAGGTATCGCGGCTATTCGAGGCCAAAGCGGCGGGCCGCGCAATGAAATACGCTCCGGACGAACCGCTGATGGATCGCAAGAGGTTTGGTTCGGTAGTTCCGTCTTGATGTGCTGGACCCGGGTTCCAGCTCGACTCTCCCGTGATCTCAGGTATCGGTCTCAACCGTCAGGCGTGGCGTGAATCGCGGCAAAGGACGCATCTCGGCAAGTACGTGAGAATTCGAGTAGAGGATCATGCCGGGTCCCGGGCATTTCGGGCATATACGTTCGCCCACCGCGCGGACAAGGGCGTCTTATGGTCGGCACTGCTTGGGCGATAGGCCGATGCACCATGGCCACAACAGGAGGTCTAGCATCGGTGCTTCGCGCAGTGGTAATCTCGCTTTCATGGCGCCAAGGAGAATGAAGTCCGTGGCCCGCTGGATGCTGCTGAATCGAATTGTCGGTGGTGCGCTTCGACGTGTGAAGCACGATCGCTTCGCGGTGCATGGAGCTTGCATCGTCACGACTCCGAGGGATGTTGTCTCCGCTGAGGTCTGTGCTGCGTTGGCTTTTCAGACATACGAGAATGCAGAGCTCACTTTTGTACAGAGTCTGCTAATTCCGGATCTTGACACCATCGAACTGGGCGGTGCTCTCGGGGTCACCGGTTCAGTGATTCTGGGGAAGCTGACGCCCCCTGCCCGCCTGATAACTGCGGAATTCCGGCCTGAACTCCTGCCTATCCTCGAACGAAACCTTTCCCTAAACTCCTGTGGAAATATGTTCAGTATTCTGCCGATGGCCATCGCCTATCCGCTGGGTGCCGATCGTCGCAGTCATGCTGATTTCGTCATCCCGGCTGGCTCCTTCGGCTCGCGGAAAGGATATAAGCACGCCCTGGGATTCCGGACGATTCATGCTCAGACCACGACGCTTCGGGAGATTTGCCAGGAGTTCTCCCTGGGCAGCTTCCAGCTGATCTGTGATATCGAGGGCGCCGAACTGGAGATCATTGAGCAGGATCGCGCCGTGCTTGAGAAGTGTCGCCTGCTTATCATCGAACTGCATGAAGCACACCGCCCCGCCCGCTCGGTTAGCCCAGCCCAGCTCCGCGACCTGTTGCTGGACCAGGGGTTTCACATCATAGCGGGCAACGGCGACGTCCTCGCTTTGACGCGGTGAAATTGCCGTCTCAGGCGCAAATCCAGCTCTCGCCAACCGAGAACCTGTAGGCCACAGCTTCGAATCAGTTCAGGACGCAGAATCGTGGGCCAATTCAGCTCCCATCTTCTTCCAAACGGCGAATGCGGTAGTCGCCGTCCCTCAGAGCGGGCGGGCCGAGGTGCCCCAATAGACCCGCTACGGATGCGTGGATGATCGCCCAGACCTTTCGCGACTTTCCCCGCTCGTACAAGATTGACTTGACGATAATCGCGGCCATGCTGCGACAGTGCGCGCGAAGGTAACGACCCGATCTCCTCTCCCAGAGGTATAGGACGATTCCATTTCTGCAAAAGAGAAACAGGCGCTCTGCCGGGTAATTGTTTACCACGACGGTTCGCCCGAAGAATTTCCGAAGGACCTTACCCCCTGATCGGTGAAAAACGGGGGCGGCCGGGCAAGTCAGCAGCTGCCATCCGGCGCCGATGATCCGAGCGCAATATTCATAATCGGTGTGGTCCAAGAAGTAATCTTCACGGAACATCCCGACAGACTCGAATGTCTCGCGGCGAATCATGCAGCCAGACGAGGGGATCCGTTCAACACGTCGCGGTGCATCCCCCTCCTTGCGACTGATTTGCAGGGAATTGACCTCGTCAATCCAGTGACCCCAGACGATGCCGACGTCCTCGGCTTCATGGTCCATGAAACAACGAATAAGCTCTGCGACAGTTCCGGGGAAGACCTCGGTGTCGTCATCGAGTGTCAAGACATACTGCGCTCCGACCGCCAGCGCGGAACGCACACCTACGTTGAGGGCTGCCCCGATACCGAGATTCCGGCCCTGGGGAAGGAGCTCGCAACTCTGCAGCTGATTGCGATCAATTGCGCTCCTAATCGCATTCAGTGTCTCCGGCCCCGATCCGTTGTCAACGATGATCACCTTGCCTACCTGGTCGGCCACCGCGAGGATCGTCCGCTCGATCGAGGTGTAACAGTTGTAGGTGATGATGACGGCCGCCACGAAGCGAGCCGGGTCCGCGGCTCGTGCCGTGATCGAGCCGGCCGCCAGAAGATCACGCTCGGTCATCGCAACCAGTCCAGGAGGGTCGCGCAAGACCAACCCGACCGTGAAATTCACCTGGTGAGGCCGAGCAGGTCCGCATCCTCCTGCGGGTCCGTGCTGTGTACTCTTCGTCCATTGGCTACGGGTCCTTTCTGGCATTGATCCGTTCTACCTATTTCCGCAGGAGCCTTCTGGGGCGGCCTCGGCGAGAGCACGTCATAAGGCTTTCGCCGAACTCTTCAGAATTGTGGCTAAGGATATATCAACCGACGCGCCCTGGTCCGTGTTGCTGCAAGCGCGTGCTGCGCCAATGATTGGCCCCTTGCTGCTAGCTGGGCAGCCTTTCTTTGGGGGCTGCGAGCGACATGACAGGCGAGCGACTCCACAATATCTGCCTGCGCGGCGGGCAGTTCCGGCCAGCCCTCCATGTCTGACTCCAACGCTCTTTGGAAACCGATTACCCGCTGCGGGTCACGGTAGAGGTTGCCGAGAATTTGGTCGCACCATGAACTGACAAAATCGAGGAAGCCGCCAACCTGTGGCGTGGCCGGTCGTTGAAGAACCAGGCTAAACTCGCCTTTTCTGCCGCAGTCCTCAAAGAAGTAGCTGTCTGCGATCTGCCATGTCATAAGATTGCGGCTGATGGCCGCGGTAATGAGGGCGGCGAACTCTTCAGGTGTCCAGCAGTGGACGTGGATGGACCTGCGGCGCATCAGCGCGAGGCGATCACTGTCAAGTGTCGCAGGATTATACCATTCTCGTACCTCGGGCGGATGGATCGGCGGCTGCGAGTAAATGGCCTGGCAGAACTCGCGAATGTGCTCCTCGGAGACTTCGGCGACGTCGCGGGCGTGTTCATCAAGAAGGTGCCGGAGGGCGGTCGGCCGTCTTACCCGATCGAAGGTGCGCGTGCGGTCAGGCACTATCAGCACCAGACGGCCCCCAGGTCGCAGCACCCGGTGGAACTCCTGCAAGGCGCGTAGCGGATTGGCTAGGTGCTCGATCACGTGAGAGGCAATGACCGCATCGAAGCTGGCGTCCTGTATTGGGCTGAGCCGATCGACGTCGACGTTGAGGTTGAGGTGGGGCTCTGGTCCGTGCGGCGCGCCTTTCAGTTCGGGCCAGTTCGCGTCGCGGCCGCCTTCAACGCGGCGGTCGACGTACGTGACTCGTGCAGATGGAGCGACCGGGAAAGGGCTGGTTCCCGGACCGATTTCCAGCACCCGGCCCACCAAAGTGCGGCCGATGTTTGCCCGCAACCTGACATTTCGGGAGACCATAGCCTCGCCTTTCTGAAGCGATTTACGTTTCAGCCGCGGTCGGGCAAGTCAGCACCCGACGTCCGGCGCCAATGATCCGAGCCCAGTATTCATAATCGGTGTGATCCAAGAAGTGATCTTTCATGCCTACCTCGATAGACGAGTCGCACCTTCCCATGCACGATGCCCAGCGCGGCGGCCAGCATCTCCCGATCAGCGCCGCTCGCCAGAACGGAAACGGCAAGCGTCGGGATACCGCCCAAGGTGGCGGCAATCGCCAGCTGTCCAAGGCCGTTGGGCACGAGCCGAGACAGGAGAACAGCCGCCCCCGTCCCTGCGGCAAATGCCGCCGCCGTCAGAACGAGCGGGCGGTCCCAGGGGAGGAAGTGCGCCTGGTGCCACAAGAACGACGAGGCCAAGCCGTTGACGGCGAGGACGGCAAGGGCCGTCGCGGCTGCCGCCCCGATCGCCCCCAGGTGGGGGATCAGCGTCGCGCAGGCAATCACGCTCACAACAAGTCCAGCGAGCGCGTTCCGGACGAGCACCCGGGAAAGGCCCAAGGCGAGGATCGCGTAGGTGTTGAAGCCTAGCAGCACATCGACCGTGACCCCGGCGGCGAGGATGCGGGCCGGGAGCACCATCCCGGTGGATCGGTTCCCGAACAACACATGCACAAGAGGACCGGGTGCCGCGGCCATGAGCGCCAGTGCCGGGGCGCACACGACCAGCCCCCACCGCGAAATCCACCTAGTGAGGTCGAGCAGGTCCGCATCCTTCCCACGGATCCGTGCTGCCGTCATTGCCGGCAGAGCGTAGCTAATGAGGATGGCGAACAGCGCTCCGATGCCATCAGCGATCCCGGAGACCGGCGCGTACGCCCCTGCCGCTGCGCGGCCGTGAAATCCCCCGAGGAAGACCACGTCGAGTTGGGAGGCGGCCACAAAGAATGTCGTATTGGCCAGCACGGCCAGACCGAAGGTCATGAAGTGCCTGCTGCCAAGGGATCGTTCGGGGCGGGTGCGCAACTGGCCTACCCACCCCGACCACAGGACCAGGACGACGACGCCGGCCCCCACCGCCACCGACTGCGCCGCGGCCATGAACACAGCCGAGCGCAAGCCCGCCACCAGCAGGCTGATCACCAATGCCAGCAGGAGGCCGGATCTCAATACGCCGCACTTCAGAGGGATCTTCGGCTGGAACGTCGCTTGGACGAGGCCCATCGCAGCTTCACTCAGCGGGGCGACGAGCGCCACCGGCGCGAGCGCGAGGAATGCCGGGACGACCGGCGACAAGGAGGATACCCGGCTCATTATCAGCGAGACGGCCGCCACAGTCACCGAGGCAAACACCACCAGGTACACGCTCACCCGCGTAGCGGCCCTCGCAACCATGCTGAGGCCCTGGTGCTCCTTTGAGGTCAGCGCCTCAGTAGCTCGGTTGGCGACGCTTCCCTGCAACCCGAATGCCGCGAAGGGGACGAGGAACCCGCTGACGCCCGTTGCCAGCGCATAGGTGCCGAAGGAGGAAGGTGACATCAGCCGGACGAGGACCACCGTGAGAGGGAACGCCATCACCGCCGAAAGGAGCCAGGAAGCCAGGCTCCAAGCGCTCCCGGTCAAAATGTTCGACCGGGACTGCTGAGCATTGCGCCAGGGATGCACGGGCTTATCCGAAGCTGTTCGTCGAGGTCGACGTAGGTGGCTTGACCGCGGCGACTCCCACTTGGAACCAGGCCGGAGCCATCATGTGGGCGTCGGTGAAGCGATTCAGCCGACGGAGCCCGACAAACCCGCCGTCCGCGACCAGCTGGTTCAGTGTTCGACGATCATAGAACCACCGGTGCTGGGATTCCTGACAGTACGAGTACACGTACAGGTCGTTCAACGTCTCGTTGTCGAGCTGCCCGGCCAGGTACGCGAGCGAGATGATCTTCGCGTCAGGGACGATCACGGTCACAACCCCACCGGGCTTGAGGATACGGTGACACTCCCTTATCAGGGCACGACCGTCGTCGAGCGTCATGTGTTCCACGACGTGACTCATGAGAATCTCGTCGAAGCACTCATCCCGGAACGGCGCGGGCGGGACCCGGGCCAGCACGTCGCCGGGCTTTGTCTCGTCGAGATTGACCCAGCCCACCAGGTCGTATCCACCCGTCCCGATATTCAGTGCCAGTCCCGAGGCTGCCGGAAGATGCCGGCTTCGCCCGGTCCGCTCGCAGTACTTGGTGACTGCCCAGACAGGCAAGCGCGCCAATCGGGAGCACTTCATGGCCACCCTCACTCAGTTCAGCTTCTCTGTCTTTCTGGGACGATCTGCCGGATCGGCGTCTGTGCGGGCAAGACGACCCGTGTGCCCTTCAGGAACGCCTCGGCACAGGAGCTCGGGGTGAAGGCGGTACGGGCGGCCGGGGGGACCACGCGTCCGAGCACCTTGCGCACGCTTCCGACCAGCTCTGAGGCGGACGCTGTTGCCATCACGTTCACTGCCTCGGGCGAGAGGCGACGCAGGTCGTCGGCATTCCCAACCCCAGGGCCCAGCACGAGGGGCCGACCGGCGGCGAGCGCCTCCGACGCGACGAGCGGCGCCGGGTCCTTGCGGCTCGGCGCCACGACGACGCCGGCAGACGCGAACGCGTTCACAAGGTGCGGGCCTTCCAGGTATCCGAGGTAGTGAACTCTCTCCAGGCGCCAAGCTGCGTCCGCGACCGCGGGTCGCAACTGCCCATCGCCCACGATCACGACCCTCTCAAGATGCTGCAGCAGTCCGGGCAGAGCCTCGAGCAGGACGTCGACTCCCTTGCGCTGTGACAGCTCTCCCACGAACAGTGCGCTCACGGCGGTCGGTGCTGGCAGCGCATGAAGCGCAGAGAGACCGATCGCGTTACGGACCACGGTCGTGGGCAGGCCTGGCCGCAGCTGGTTCACGAAAGCCGCCGCGGCGTCACCGCTCACCAGCGCCGCGCTGCAGCCGTCCAGGAACCGTCGGCGGGCCAGCGAACTGAGCGGATCCCGGAACGATCCGGTGACGACGCCGCTCTCAACCCAGGCCACAGCCGGCACAGCGCGGCGATGACACCAGCGCAAGGACGACCACGAAGCCGATAGGTCCCAGCCACCCAGGACAACCACCTCCGGGGAGAGCCGATCGAGCGTCCGGCTGACCCCGAAGGAAGCATCAAAGACACGCTCGCCATGGGCTATACCTAGTGTGCGCAGCAGCTCCGTCTGGAATGACACGTCCTGCCACGGGACAGACCAGCGGCGCCGCTTGCGGTGGGTGTCCCGGCTGAGGACGACGGCCAGTTGGCCATCGAGACTCTGCCCGAGCTTGTTGAACAACGGCACGCGATAGGGGGCGAGGATGTTGTGGACGATCACCAGCATCTCACCTACCTCCCCCTGGGCAGGCGGTACGCTCGTGGTCCCGGGAGCACGGAAGCCCTGGTCCGGCTCGCGTCGCCCAGCCGATGACGGTTCTAACGGCACGGGGCAGCGCGGCAAGCTGCACCGCCTGGAGCTTTCGCTTGACGGGGACCGGGCCCGTGACAGCGGCCCGCCGCAAGATGCGCGCGAGCGCCTCGCCATTGCGTGCCCACGAGAAAGTAGCCTTCAGCTTCTCGACCTGATCGTCCGGCACGCACCCTTGACGCACGGCCGCCAACATCGCCTGGCCTAGCCCGGCCACATCGCCGGGCGTGACGAGGCGCGCCCAGCGCCTGTAGAGCTCCCGGTGCGGGGCAATGTCGGACAGCACCACGGGGACTGACATGGCCAGCGCCTCCCCTGGCGGCAACGGGAACGCCTCTTTTCGGCTCGCGCTCACCAGCACTACGGCGCGTTGGTAGAGGTCCAGCAATTCGGCTTTCGTCAGGAAGCCCGTGAACCGGACGCTCTGTGCGCAGTCCAGTGCAGACGCCAGATCCTCCAGACGTCGGCGCAGGCCGGCCTCTAGCTCGTCCCCGGCGATGACCAGCTCATAGGAGTCGCGCAGGTCCCGCTCTGCGGCAAAGGCGGCGACGACCTCGCCGATACGCTTGTACGCGTAGAGATTAGAGACCACCACAATGGCGTCGCGGTGGATATTCGCTGTGCGCCGGGAGGCTTGCTCAGCCTGTCCGAGACCCGACAGGACGATCGAGTAGGAGCGCCGGAGAGCGGAGTGGCGCGAGAACTCGGCCGCAGTCGAAACCGAGATATGGACAAGCTCCGAGGCCCGGAGGGCCGAGAGCCAGGCGACCGGCCGCGCGACTGCCATCCGCAGCGATCGGGGAGCCTCAGCCCCGAACAACTGGGAATTCTGCACGCACACCACGGTGGGGATCCCTCCTGACCGCAACGGCGCCGTGGAGCCAGGGCAGTACAGCACCTCGGCGCCCCAGCGCCGGGCCTCGACGGCCAGCCGAGCGTGGATAAAGCGCAGCCGCGCAACGCGGGACCTCCCGTCGACCACACGTACCGCGCTGGCCGGCGATCTAAGAACATCTCGCAGGTCTGCGGCGACTGCGGTGCGCGCGAACACCAGCAGCGCGATACCGTGACGCTCCAGTTCCGGGAGCTGGCTTTGGAGGTAGCTCAGTCCTCCTCCGGGCGCCGTGGCGATGGCCTCCACCGCCACCCGCAGCGGGCGGCTTTCCCTTGGGCGCTCTGCCTGGGTCCGGAGGCCTCTGTGGGCCGTCGTCATGTCAGCCCCGCCCCAGCGGCTCGGCGGACCCAGGGGTTCGGCGCACTGGTCTGGACCGGCTGAGCATCCAGATGGGATAGACAATCGCCGCGAACTCGTACAGAGCGAAGAACATGAGCGAGCGACTGAGCACCGAGGCGAGCACCGCTGCGGTGGCTGCTGCTATCGTGGCGGTTTCCATGCGTCGCCGGTCGGCCGTGTCCGAACATGAGACGACCCAGCCCAGGATCGCGCCGAAGCCTAGAAGCCCGATCAGACCGAAGTTGACGTCCGCCTCGGCCCACAAGGGAACCGCTGCCCCGGTCCCGGGGACGGTTACCGCCTGAATCATCAACGTCATAGCCGGGAGCGGCTTGTGTCCTGTGATGGCCTCGGGCACGAAGAGCCTCGGCAGCTGGAGATAGGACTCGCCGAGCAGGAGGCCTGGCTGCTGCTGGTGGATCGCCGCGTAGGGCGTGGCGATGTCTATCGAACTCGTCGCGATGCCTTCCAGACGGCCAATGTCGAATGAACTGGCCGTGACGACACGGCTGGACTCGTGGTTGCCGCGGTAGACCTGTACCACGAAGAACGCCACTGTGGTCACCGCCACTCCGGCCAAGACCACCTTCATTCGCTGTGACCGCATGGCGGGTCGGCGCTCGTGCGGGCGGTTCGCCGCCCACACCGCGAACACCCCGATTAGCGTGACCACGATCCGGTACTTGAATCCGATCGTCGTATAGAGGAAAAGGTTCAGCACGATCAGGGCGAGGACGCGGAGGCGATAGGCCTTAAGGCCGAGGAGGCCCGAGGCGGCGATAGCCGCGCCGATCGACACGTCGATCCCAGCGCTAAGGAACTGGTAGGTGCCTGAGGTTGCGCTCTGGGCGATGCCCGCCGGGAGGGGCCGGAACAGGTCGAAGCTGATCACCGGCTGGTGAGAGCTGACCGTGAAGGCGACGAAGCAGCACAGCCCGATGGCCTCCATGAGAAGGACCCCCCGCCACCACCGGCTCGGCGGTACTTCTGGGCGGTGGTTGACTCGGGAGCCTGGGCCCCGGACCATGGCATAGGCGCTCGAGACGAGGACGACCCCGCCGGTGACAGCCAGGGCGGCCGCGGTCGTGTATTCCAGCGCGCTCTTCTCGACCGGACCGGGCACGAGAGGCGAGAAGGGCTCCCCGGCGGCCAGGGCCGGGGCCCAGGATCCGTATACGACCAGGACGAATGCGGTCAGCACTCCGGCTGACAGCGCTCCGGCCGTCGCACCTCCCGGTCGGATCACGAGCCACGCGCCGATCGACAGTTGCAGCCCGGCGTTGATGACGAGCCAAGGTGACCCGAACCCGTTCTCGATCCCTACCAGCGAAGAGCCGAGCAAGCTCGCGGCCATAGCGCCAGCGATCAGGACGGGACGCAGGCCCACGCTCGCAGGCATCGGCGCTGAGCGTCCGTCCTGTCCCGCCCTAACGGGGCGATCGGGACGGCCAGAGGCCTCGTGCGGGAGCCATGCAGAGGCCGGACGGCGAGAGTTGGCGAAAGGCGAGCCGAGGCGCGTCATCGCCCGCGCTCCGAAGACTTGACCCGTTGCCTGAAATCCAGCAGGTCGGCCTCTTCGATCCGCCGACCAGGGGTGTGGTCCCGCAGAGCCTCCAGGGCGCAGAAACGTAGCAGGCTTGGTGACAGCTTGGTGCCACGGATCCAAGCGCAGGTGGGCGGCAAGATGGTGCGAGCATAGAGGACGAACGCCATCCTCCAGACCGGAAATGCCCAGCGCGGTAGGTAACGTTGCTGGAAAATTAGCTTGTTCCGATAGCCATTGTAAACGAACTCGGGTGAGCTGTTATTGTGGCTGCCATCTCCTCCGTGAATGCAGCCGATAGAGGGTTCGTAGCGCAAGCGGTATCCTGACCTTCGGACCCGGAGTGAGTAGTCCCACTCCTCTTGGCCGAAGAAGTACTCATCGGCGAGCAGTCCTACGTGTTCGATCACGTCGCGCCTCGTGACAGCAAACGCTAGCGAGATGAAAGTGACATCTGCGGCCGAGTCGCACTGGCCGCGGTCAGGTTTCCCCGCGCCGAAGATGCGCACGCCGCCTCGCCACCGGCGGAGCCGTCCTCCCCCGTACCACAATCGGCCGTCCAGGTGGCGGATCTTTCCGGTAAGCAGGCCGATCGAGTGGTCGTCCCGCACCATGTCGGCGGCCCTGAGCAGTTCGTCGGCAGATATTTGAGCGTCATTATTCAGGAACACGACAACGTCATACTCGGCGCGCGCCAGCACCCAACGTAGCCCTGCGTTCGTCCCGCGAGCGAATCCCTCATTATTGGACAAACGGACGATCGGCACGTCGGGATGGGCGCGTGCGATCAGATCCGCTGAACCGTCACTCGAGCCATTGTCAATTGCCACCGCCTGCAGTTCAGAAGCGTCGGCTCGCAATGAGGCGAGACAGTCGAAAGTCGCCGGGGCATTATTCCAGTTCAGAATGAGCACCGCCGTCTTCCGGCACAGCGACATTTCATGCCGGACTAGGACAATATTGGCCTGATCTTTAACCGCTTCTTCCAAGCCGCATCCTCTCTTGTGCTCGCGCGCGAAGGAAGCCGATGTCTTCGACGTGCTCGAAGACATCGGGGCTAAGGAGCAGGTCGTAATGCTCATGAACCTCTTCCGCTGACTCGACTCTGAGTTCGACTCTGTCGGAGCGCTCGACCATTCCTATTGCCTGGGACGACGGGTCGTAGCCGACCAGCCGTGTTCCGTCCATGACGCCGGCGATCGCCTCAAGCACGCCGCCGCTCCCGCAGCCGATGTCCACGATCGAGTCAGGTGGGAAATTCCGCCCGTCGAGCATTGACAGCACCTGCCTTGCTTTCCAGGGGGCATCGTCTTCATGCCAGTCTGGATTTTGCGAGGCGTAGGAGCCGTCGTTGTGCATGCCCAGCCCGTTAACAGCGTCTCGACGTTGGAGCCGGACAGGACCCGCCGGCAGTCCAGCACGTAACGCGCGTCACGGCAGAGATCCGGCCCGAAGGCCTCGTGGTCGGTGAGCAGGACCACCGCATCGGCGGCGGCGACCTCGCCGGGCGTCGCCTCGACGCGCGCCACCTCCAGGCCGATGACGGTGGCCTCGGTCACCAGCGGGTCGGCCGCCCTGACCTCCGCGCCCATGCGCAGCAGGAGTTCGGCGACGCGGATTGCCGGCGATTCCCTGGCATCGCCGGTGTTCTTCTTGTAGGCGAGTCCGAGCAGGAGGACCCGGGACCGGCTGATGGGCAGGCCGCGCTTGTTCAGGGCCATCAGCAGCCGGTGGACGACGTAGTCGGGCATGTGGCTGTTGATGTCGTTGGCCAGTTCGACGAACCTGAAGCGCTGGCCAAGCGACCGCTCGACCCGCCAGGACAGGTACGACGGGTCGATGGGCAGGCAGTGGCCGCCCACCCCGGGGCCGGGATGGAACGGCATGTACCCGAACGGCTTGGTGGCCGCGGCGTCGATCGCCTCCCACACGTCGACGCCAAGATCGCGGCCGAACATCGCCAGCTCGTTCACCAGCGCGATGTTCACGTGCCGGAAGGTGTTCTCGATGAGCTTGGCCATCTCCGCCTCGCGAGGCGAGGACACTGCCACGACCCGGTCCGCGATGCCCCGGTAGAAGTCCTCCACCGCGGCCAGCGAAGCGGCGTCGATGCCTGACACGATCTTCGGCGTGGTGGCGAGGGTCCAGGTCCTGTTGCCCGGGTCGATGCGTTCCGGGCTGTAGCCGAGATGGAAGTCGGCACCCGCGACTAGCCCCGATCCGTCCTCGAGCCACGCGAGTACCTGCTCCTGCGTGGTTCCCGGATAGGAGGTGGATTCCACGATGACCGTCGCGCCCGGCCGCAGGTAGCGCGAGAGGGCGCGGCTGGCGGCCTCGACGCACGACAGGTCGGGCAGGCCGTCCCGCAGCGGCGTGGGCACCGTTATGACCGCGGCGTCGAAGCCGGCGCAGGCGTCGGCGCTAGCCGATGGCCGGAACCGGCCGGTCCCGAGCGCCGCCCCCAGCTCGTCGTCGGGCACGTCCTCGACGTAGGATTCGCCGGCCTCCAGCCTCTTCACCCGCGCCGGGTCAACGTCATACCCGGTGACCTCGTGCCCTGCCGCCACTGCCCGCATCGCCAGTGGCAGGCCCACGTATCCGAGGCCAACCACCACTACGGCGCTCACAGGCTCCCTCGCCCCGACCGACCCGAACGACCCGACCGACCCATAGCCACGTCCCCCCCAAGGCTGTCTCCGTTACGGTCTGCTCACCTTAAGTGAGAGGAGAGGCTGAACACAAATAGTGATAGATAGTTAACCAAATGTCATAAAGGCTGGCAGGAGGGACACCAGAAGGTAATTCGCTCAGCCTGTCCTTCGGCCTGTATGCCGGTGCCGCAGCGGCGGCACGGCAGGCCCCGCCGCCCGTAGACCCAGGTCTCCTCGCCGCGCCGCCAGTTGCCCGTGGTGACCTGACCGATCCGTTCCTTGTTGGCGTCGAGCAGGCGGCTGGCCAGCTCGGCCACCGCGGCCAGATCCGGCACGCCGCCGACGGCTCGCCACGGGTTGATACCGCGCAGGAACAGCACCTCGGCCTTGTACAGGTTGCCGATGCCCGCCAGGTTCCGCTGGTCAAGCAGAGCCTCGCCGATGGCGCGGCCGGGCTCCGCGGTCAGCCGCCGCACCGCCTCCGCGCAGTCCCAGTCGGCGCCTAGCAGATCCGGCCCGAGGTGTCCGGTTGCCCGCTGCTCCTCGGCCGTGGGCAGGAGCTCGACCACGCCGAGCTGATATCCGATCGCCCGCCATTCGTCGTTGGCGAGCACCAGCCTGATCCGGTGGCTCTCGCGGATCCGCTCCGCCGCGGGCCGTACCCGCCAGCTGCCGTCCATCCGCAGGTGGGTATGCACGGTCATCCCGTTACCCGTCCGGACCAGCAGGTGCTTGCCGCGGGAGACGGCCTCGGTCACGACATCGCCGCTCAGGTCGGCGGTCGCCAGCCGAGGCACCCGGAAGTCGCTGCGGACAAGCGCCCGCCCTGCCAGCGCCTGGTGCAGGCGCCGGGCGGTATACCAGACGACGTCTCCCTCGGGCATGTACCTAGTCTGCCCGCACCGGGGACCGGCTCAGCGGCCGTCGCCACCCCGCGGGTCGTGAGGACCGCGATACCCGCTGCCCTGCGGGTACGTCCGCTGTGGGTACGTGCTGCCCCGCTGGTAACCGTCCGGCGGACGAGTCGGCCGGGTGGCGCGGTTCGCCTCACCGCTGCCGCCTGCCCGGCTGGCCTGGCCAGCCGACCTCCTCGCGTCCTCGGCCGGACCGCCCGAACCGCCCAGGCCGCCCGGACCTCCCGGGCCGCCGTACCCGTAGCCGTCCCCGCCGTAGTTCTGCCCGTACGGCGGAGTGCTCACGGAGGTATCCGCCGACCCGGAATACGGACTGGCCGAACCACGGTAGCCGTCACCCCGGTCGCTCCCGCCGGCCCGGGCGCCCCCGTAGCTCCCCGAGCGCCCGCCGGGAACCGAATCGGGCTGGCGGAGCGGCGGAACGCCTCCGGGATACCCGCCCGTGGCAGCGCGCGTGTCGGCGAGGGTGAACGTCTGCGTGTCCTGTGACACGGCCGCCTCGTACTGCTCCCGGCTCATGTCCCTGGACCGGCGGGATGCCTGGTAGGAGCGGCCGTCCACCGGCCCGCTCGTCCGCAGCGAGAACGCCGAGCTGGTAAGCGGGTCCTCCTCCTGGGACCGCCTGCGCGTCTCGGTCCTGTCGCCGGCCGACGCGTAGGTCGGCTGCGGCCCGGTCTGGTACTGCTGCGATCCGGTCTGCGTCGGCTGCGGCCCGGTCTGATAGGGCTGGGGTCCGGTCTGCGTCGGCTGGGGTCCGGTCTGGTAGGGCTGGGGTCCGGTCTGGTAGGACTGCGGCTCTGCCTGCGTCGGCTGCGGCCCCGTCTGGTACTCGGGCCCGCCCTGAACCTGAACCGGCCGCGGCCCGGTCCGGTACGACTGCGGCCCGGTCTGCGCCTGCTGCGGCCCGGTCTGGTACTGCGCCCCGCCGACCCCCGCACGCCCGCTGTCGCTCCCGCGACCCCGGCGATCGCCCATCGCCTGGGTGTCACCCAGACCCGCCAGCGGAACGGCATCCGCCGGCCGCCGCCTGGAACCCGGCTCGGCGGTGCGGGCGGTCGTCGCGAGCGGCTTGTCCGACGCCATGTCGTCCCAGAACTGCTCGTCGCTGACACCGCCGAAGGTCTCCGTCGGCCAGAGCTCCTCGTCGATGTCGCCGCGCTTGAGCCAGCCAGAGCGCTTCTTCGACCTGCCCGTCCCGTCCTGCTGCGGGTCCGCGTCGGCGTCGGTTTCGGCGGCCATCCGCCGGCCGCCGGGCCTCGAGCCACCCCGCGCCGGACGGGCCGCGTCGTCCATCGACCAGCTGACGGTCGCGTCCACCGGGTCGTCGTACCGCCCGGCCCCCTGCGGCTCAGGCGCCCAACGATCGCCGTGCCCCGCTACCTCGGGCGTCCAGCGGTCGTCATCGGCCTCGGGCCGCCGGGCCCGGCTCCGCCCGGGCCCGCGGTGCCCAGCGGCGGGATTCGGCCCGGTACCGTGGTCCGCCGCCCGGTAATTCCTGGCGCCGGCGGCCCGGCCCGCGCTCCTGCCGCGATCCGGTCTGGCGTCGTCTTCCTGGTACCTGTCCGGCCGGGTATGGCTTGTTCTGTCTGGCTGAACTCGTGAACCACGCTTATTACCGGCGTTGCCTGGGCGGATGCTGAAATAGAAAGCTGCTGCAATCCCGACAAGTCCCGCCACGGCGAGTCCCGCGACCAGAAACATGGTCTCCATCCAGAAAGCCCGGCCTCGTGGGCGGCGCTTGCTAGGCACACGCGGCCAATGACGCGAGCCTTCCCCGTGGTCGCGAGCGCCCTGAACCCGCTGATCATCGATTCTTGCTTACAAATGGGGAGCGTGTCACACGAATGAAAAAGTTAAGTTTCTAAGTGATTACAAAATGTATCTGGTTGATCACGGATTCCCGGTAACGGGTATTCGTCCGCGTCCGATTGTAGCCGCGGCGATCGCGGTCCAGACGGTCTGCAAAGGCGCCCCCGCGGGCAGGTTCAGCATCGTGTTCAGCGCATAAACGGTGAACCGGTACTGGTGGGGGTGACCATTCGGGCAGGGCGGGTCGTAACCGACGGTGCCCGCGCTGTTCTGCGCCTGCCGCGCTCCGGTGGGCAGCAGCCCTTCCTGGATGTCCGTGGTACCGGGACTGATGTGGAACACGAGCCAGTAGATGAAGGGCGTGATCGGCGCCGAGGCGTCGTCTACGACGATCGCGATGCTCTTGGTCCCGGCCGGGGCGCCGGTCCACTCAAGCGGTGGCCAGTCCCGCCCGCCGTGGCAGGTGTAGCGCTCGGGCAGGATGTTCTGGCTGAACGCCTCGCTGCCTATCGACATCATCGCCGGGGCTACCGCGGCGCCCACGCCGGCGTTCCCGCAGCCGGCCAGGAGCGGGGTCATCACCATGACGGCGGCGGCCACCGCGGTGCGCGCCCGCCGTCGCCGCCAGGCACCGCAGATGTGCTCCAGGCCCGACGTCACCTTCGTCGCCCCTCTCCTGCCACGGTTGATAGTAGAACCTGTTAGGAAGCCTAGGGTGATCCGACGCGTCGAACGTCCGGGAATCACGGCCAGCGGAGACGAGGATGGCGAACGCGCTGCGCATACGGCTGCGCGGCCCGCTCCAGGATGCGGGACGAAGCCGGCCGCCCGGTCCATGTCGGCGGCCGTCAGCTGCGCGTCCTGCCGACCTTGCTCGCCCTCGACGCCGGCCGCGTCGTTCCGGCCGCGTCGTTCCGGCCGCGTCGCTGGCTATCGTCTCGCGGTCCAGCCGGAGGCGATCGACGCGATCGCGTTCGAGGCCCTCGCCGCCAGGGGCCGGCGCGCGCTGGCCGACGGCGACGCGGCGGCGGCCGCGCACTCCGTGCGGCCGCGCTGACCGAGCTGCGCTCC
>JASHTQ010000399.1 GCA_030040475.1 Streptosporangiaceae bacterium | reverse complement strand
CGCCAGCCCGCGGGGAACTCGCCCGCGGGGACGAGGACGTCCGCGAAGATCGCGTCCTGCATGAGGGCGACGATGTCGGCCTTGTTGCGCACGTAGTAGTACAGCGTCATCGTGCCGGCGCCGAGCTCGGCCGCGATGCGCTTCATCGTCACCGCGGCAAACCCCTCGCTGTCGGCGATGCCGACGGCGGTGCGGGCGATCTCGGCACGGGTGTATCGGGGCTTGCGTCCCGACGGCTCCGGACGCAGCCAGATCAGCGTGGTGTCTGCGGTATCGGCTGGCATTCGTATCGGGTACGATTATATTAGTCGTATGACGTACGACAATTTCGCACACCGTACGAAAGGAACCTGATGACCGAGCGGAGCAGGTAGCGGTGGCGGCATCGGCTGCCATCTCGGCGTCGGGCCTGACGAAGGCCTACGGCGCGACGGCCGGCATCTTCGACATCGACCTCGAGGTCTCCGGCGGGACGGTCGTGGCGCTGCTCGGCCCGAACGGGGCAGGCAAGACGACCGCCCTGCGTATCCTGTCGACCCTGCTGCGCCCGGACCGCGGCACGGCGCGGGTCGGCGGCTTCGACGTGCTGACCGAGCCGGACCGCGTCCAGGCGCTCATCGGGGTGGCGAACCAGGCGTCGGCGGTCGACGAGAAACTCAGCGGGCGAGTGAACCTGAACATGTTCGCCAGGCTCCATCGCCTCTCCCGGCACACAACCAGGCAGCGCACGGCCGAACTGCTGGAGCGTTTCGATCTGGCCGACGCCGCGGGCAAGGTTGTGCGCAGTTACTCCGGCGGGATGCGCCGCAAGCTCGACCTCGCCGTCAGCCTGATCGGCCGCCCGTCCATCCTCTTCCTCGACGAGCCCACGACCGGACTCGACCCGGCCAGCCGGCTCGCGCTCTGGGGCGTCATCCGCGGGCTCGTCCAGGACGGCACCACGGTCCTGCTGACGACTCAGTACCTCGACGAAGCCGACGCCCTGGCCGACCGGGTCACCTTTATCGACGGCGGCCGGGTCATCGCCCGGGGCACCCCGGCCGAGCTCAAGGCCCGCACCGGCGGCCGTCATGCCGAGTTCACCCTGGCGTCCGCGGCCGAGGCACGGCAGCTTGCTCCCCAGCTCAGCGCGTTCGAGGCAACCCTCGACGGCAACCGGATCCGCATTGCCATCGGCGACCGCCCCGCCGACCTCGCCCGGCTCCTGCTGGCAATCGAGCACTCCGGCATCGAGCCGGTCGACTACCAGGTCCGGACGCCGGGCCTTGACGACGTCTACTTCGCCCTCACCGGCCATGACCACGCCGGACAGCCGGCCGACACGCAGGAGGCCGCCCGATGAGCGCTGCCGCCGCGGACCGCCCGCCATCTCGCTGGTGGGTGCTGAGCGACTACTTCGAGATGGTCAAGCGCAGCCTGCGCCACATCCGAGCAGACCCTGACCAGCTCGTCACCGTCACGCTGCAGCCGGTGCTGACGCTGACGATCATGGACTTCTTCATCGGCGGCGCGATCAAAACCGGTACCCGGCAGGACTATCTCGACTTCGTACTGCCCGGGATCTTCATCGTGATGGCCGGGTTCGCCGCCGTCACGACCGCCCTCGGCGTTGCCTCCGACATGCTACAAGGCGTCGTCGACCGCTTCCGCACCCTCCCGATGGCAAAGTCCGCCGTTGTCGCCGGGCATGTCGTCTCCGACCTGCCCCGTTCCCTCATCGGGCTGGCCGCCACCATCGGCTTCGGCCTGCTCATCGGCTTCCGCAGTCACGCCGGACCCGGCGCGTGGGCGGCTGCCATCGGCATGACGCTGCTCGCGACCTTCGCCCTGTCCTGGATCGCCGCCGTCATCGGGCTGCTCGGCAGGAGCGTCGAGGTCGTCCAGCAGGTTGCCGCCGTCATCATCATCCCGGTCTTCCTCAGCAACGCGCTCGTCCCCACCGACACCATGCCCGCCTGGCTGCGTGTCGTCGTCGAGAACCAGCCGCTCAGCCAGGCGATTGACTGCATCCGCGCCTTCCTCGCCGGAATGCCCCCCGGCGATCACCTCGGGCTGGCGCTCGCCGAACTGGCGGGAATCATCGCGATCGCCTTCGCCGCGGAGACCGTGCTCTTCAAGCGAAAGACATCCTGATGTCGTGAGCGGGCACTGTCTGGCGGACCAGCCGATCAGCACGGCCGGTTTCTTCATCCTTTCCCAGGTCCACGCGGCCAGGCCCGACGTGATCGCGGCGGCGCAGGCGCCGTCCGCACATCCACCGTGCGCTGGCGGCGCACCACGGTTCGTTCTGAAAAAAAATCAAGTGAATCAGAACGGGCGGTGGTAGCACGGCCTGAGCCCGTGCGTGCCGAGCGGGGCGTAGCCGGGCGGAGCCGCGGCGCGGCACCCGCGATCACTACTGTGCGCGGTCATGCCTGGAAAGCCGTGCTGTAACCTGGCCCAAATCCTATAATATGAGTCGGAAAAATCGAGAAGGGACGTTGATGGGCAGAACTCATCCGGGCAGTCTGAGCAGACGGGACTTGCTCCGGTACGGCGGTCAGGGCTCATTCGCCATCATCCTGGGCAGCGCGCTGGCGGCCTGCGGCTCGTCCGCCAGCGCGCCGAGCGGATCGGCCACCTCCGGTGCCGCCAGTTCCGGCGCGCCGAAGCGCGGCGGCACGTTGACCTTCGCCCGCAGCGTGGCGCCCACCCAGCTCGACCCGGCGAACTCGATCATCGCCGGCGACGTGTACACGCTCGACAAGATCTTCGAGCCGCTGTTCGTCACCAGCCCGGCCGGCCAGCTGACGCCGTGGCTGGCCCAGAGCTCTACCAACAGCACGGACCACCTCACGTGGACGTTCGGCCTGCGGCCGGGCGTCACGTTCTCCGACGGCACCCCGCTGACCGCCGACGACGTGGTCTTCTCCATCGAGCGGGAGGCGGCCAACGTCAACGGGCCGCTCGGCTTCCTCGACTTCGCGATCAAGAAGGTGACCGCGCAGGACACGTCCACCGTGGTCATCACGCTCAGCGAGCCGTGGGCGCCGTTCCTTTCCGACATCTCGGTGTTCGCCAACGCGATCGTGCCGAAGGACTTCGGCGGCAAGTCCGAGTCCGACTTCTTCGCCCACCCGGTCGGCACGGGACCGTTCCTGCTGGACACGCTGGTGCCGGACAGCAACCTCACGTTGCGGCGCAATCCGAGGTACTGGCAGGCAGGCAAGCCCTACCTGGATGCCGTCCAGCTGAATTACGTCTCCGACGACAACCAGCGGCTGCTGCAGCTGTCCGGCGGGCAGGCCGACCTGATCGACTCGGTGCCGCCGTCGAACGTGGCGTCGCTGCGGGCCAAGCCCGGCTTCACCGTCGGCGAGTACCCGGCGTGGCAGGTCGACCTGCTCGTGTTCAACGAGAAGCTGCCCCAGTTCGCCGACCGGCACGTCCGGCGGGCCATCACCTACGCGATCAACCGACCCGCGCTGGTGGCGGCGACCTCGTTCGGGACGGCCAAGCCGGGCGGGTCGTTCTTCCCGCCGAGCCTGCAGTACTACTCGGCCGATACGCCGGTACTGGCCTACAGCCTGGCCGACGCCAAGGCCGAGCTGGCCCAGTCGGCCTACCCGAAGGGCTTCACCACCTCGCTGCTGATCTCCGGCGGGGTGGAGAAGTGGACCGAGTTCGCCCAGATCATCCAGCAGCAGCTGGCGGCGATCGACATCACCGTGCAGATCAAGCAGCTCGACCACGCCGCGTTCGAGACGACGTTCCAGAAGCTCGACTACGACATGTTCATCGACTACGCGATCAACGACATCAGCGACCCGGACGAGATGGCCTCGTTCGAGGTCGACGTCAAGAACGGCGGCTCGCAGTCGTACTGGTCCAACTACGACAACCCGCAGGCCATCAGCCTCGTGCACCAGGCCGAGGCGGAGTTCGACTCGGCCAAGCGGGCCAGCCTGTACGCGCAGATCCAGTCGATCGTGGCGGGGGACGCGCCGTTCGTGCCGCTCGACTACCCGCCCTACCTGTACGCCTACGCCGACAACGTGCAGGGCTTCGCGGTCAACCCGGGCGGCGCCTATCGTCTGGAGAATGTCTGGCTGAGGTGATAGCGCGCTCCTACCTCGCCCGCCGCCTGGGGTTCGCGCTGCTCGTCGTGTTCGGCGTGACCGTGACGACGTTCCTGCTCATGCACGCGGTGCCCGGCGACCCGGCGGCCGCGGTGCTCGGCGAGCACGCGACGCCGGCGGCGGTGGCGGCGCTGCGCCGCCAGTGGGGGCTCAGCCAGGCGCTGCCGCAGCAGTTCGGGCACTTCGTGGCCGGCCTGCTGACCCTGCGGCTCGGCGATTCCTATATCTACAAGACCCCGGTGGCGTCGCTGATCGCCAGCCGGATCGGGCTGACCGCGGCGCTGGTGGCGGTGGCGACCGTGTTCGCGGTGCTCATTACGGTGCCGCTCGCGACGGTGGCCGCTTCACGGCAGGACCGGGTTCTTGATCATGCCGTCCGCGCGGTCACGGTGGTGGGGCTCGGCATGCCGTCGTTCTGGTTCGGCATCGTGCTGATCGAGATCTTCGCGCTCCGGCTGCACCTGCTGCCGGTCGGCGGGACGGGCACCTCGCCGGCCGGCGACCTGCGCTCGCTGGTGCTGCCGGGCCTGACCGCGTCGCTGGCGATCGTCCCGCTGCTGGTGCGCAGCCTGCGGGTCGGCATGATCGAGGTGCTCGACTCCGATTACGTCGCGACCGCGCGGGCCAAGGGACTGTCCGAGCTGCGCGTGCTGACCTGGCACGTGGCAAGGAACGCGGTGATCCCCACGGTGACGCTGCTCGGCCTCAACATCGCCTACCTGGTCGGCAGCACGGTCGTGGTGGAGCAGGTGTTCGCGCTCAACGGCCTCGGCTCGCTGCTGCTCGGCTCGATCCTCAACCGCGATTTCCCGGTGGTGCAGGCCGTCACGCTGGTGCTCGCCACCAGCGTGGTGCTCATCAACCTGCTGACCGACCTGGTCGCCGCGCGGCTCGATCCTCGGATCAGGCTCAGGTGACCGGGGCCGGCCGGGTCCTGCCCAGGGCCTTGCGGAGTCCGACGCTGGTGGCCGGAGGGGTGCTGACCGGCCTGCTGGTCCTGGCGTTCCTGCTGGCCCCGGTCATCAGCCCGTACTCGCCCGACCACCAGGATCTGTACGGGATCCTGGCCGGGCCCTCGGCCCGCCACCTGCTCGGCACCGACGAGCTCGGCCGGGACGAGCTGTCCCGGCTGCTGTTCGCGGGGCGCACGGACCTGCTCGTCGGGGTGCTCGCGGTGCTGTTCCCGTTCTGCTTCGGCACGATGATGGGCACGCTGGCGGGCCTTTACGGCGGCTGGGTGGACAACGTGATCATGCGCGTGGTCGACGTGCTGATCGCGTTCCCGTTCTACGTCCTGGTCATCGCCCTGGTGTTCGTGGCGGGGACGGGGGTCACCGGGATCTTCATCGCGTTCGCGGTGGCCGACTGGGTGGTCTACGCGCGGATCGTGCGGAGCACGACGCTGGTGGTCCGCGAGTCCGACTACGTGGCCGCGGCCAGGACCGGGGGCCTGAGCGACCTGCGGGTCATGGTCAGGCACGTGCTGCCGAACACGATCACGCAGGCGATCGTCTACATCTTCAGCGACATCGTCCTTGTCATCGTGGCCGTGGTGACCCTCGGCTACTTCGGGCTCGGCATCCAGCCGCCGACGCCTGACTGGGGCGCGATGATCGGCGACGGGCAGCAGTTCCTGACCACCAGGTGGGAGCTTGCCACCTTCCCCGGCATCGCGGTGGTGCTGACCGGGATCGGCCTGTCGCTGCTCGGCGACGGGCTGGCCGACGTGCTGAGGCCGCGGTGACCGGGCTGACGTTGCTCCAGGTGGACGGCCTGTCGGTGCGGGCCGGGCACCGCAGCCGGTCATACCGGGTGGTGGACGAGGTCTCGCTGCGGCTGCCGGCCGGCCGGGCGCTCGGCATCGTCGGCGAGTCCGGATCCGGCAAGAGCCTGACGCTGCGCGCGCTGATGGCCCTGCTGCCGCCCTCGGTCTGGCCGGACGGTGGCTCGGTCACGCTGGCGGGCGGGCGGCTGCCGCTCGCCGGACGCGGGGCACGGCGGGCCAGGCGCCGGCGGATGGCGATGGTCTTCCAGGATTCGCTCAGCGCGCTGAACCCGGTGCAGACCGTCGGCGCGCAGATCGCGGAGGTGCCGCGCCTGGTCCTCGGGATGGGCCGCGGCGCCGCCTGGGCGCGCGCCATCGAGCTCCTCGAGCTGGTCGGCATCCCCAGCCCGGCGGCACGCGCGCACGCGTATCCGCATCAGCTGTCCGGCGGCATGCGGCAGCGGGTGGCGATCGCGATCGCGCTGGCCGCCCGGCCGGAGGTGCTGCTGTGCGACGAGCCCACCACCGCGTTGGACGTGACCGTGCAGGCGCAGGTACTCGAGCTGATCCGCAGCCTGCGCAGCCAGCTCGGGTTCGCGCTGATCTTCGTCAGCCATGACATCGCCGTCATCGGGCAGGTCTGCGACGAGATCGCCGTCATGTACACCGGGCGCATTGTCGAGACCGGCCCGGTAAGCGAGGTGCTGACCGCGCCCGCGCACCCGTACACCAGCGCGCTGCTTGCCGCGGTCGTCGACCTCGACGAGGGCGACGCCCCGCCGCGGCCCATCCCCGGCACGATCCCCGATCCGGCCCGGCTGCCGCCGGGCTGCTCCTTCCAGCCGCGCTGCCCGCTGGCCGGGCCCGAGTGCACGGTCGCGCCGGTGCCGCTGCTGGCGGTGGCGGGTGCGGGCGGCGAGCGGCTGAGCGCGTGCCTGCACAGCGACCTGGTGAGCCAGCGATGAACGCGGGCCTGCAGATCAGGGAGCTGCGGGTCAGCTACCCGGCGGCCGGCCGCAGCGCGCTGCGAGCGGTGGACGGCGTCTCGCTCAGCGTGGCCCCCGGCGGTGCCGTCGGCCTGGTCGGCGAGTCGGGCTGCGGCAAGACGACGGTCGCGCGCAGCATCGTCGGGCTGACCACGCCGTCGTCGGGCCAGATCCTGCTGGACGGGCACCCGCTGGGCGCCCGGCGCAGCCGCGCCCAGCAGCGGGCGGTGCAGCTGGTGTTCCAGGATCCCTACTCCTCGCTCAATCCGAGGCTGACCGTCCGCCGGGTCCTGGCCGAGCTCCTCGCCGTGCACGGCCTCGCGACCGGGCCCGCCGCGGCACGCCGCTGCGCGGAGCTTGTCGAGCAGGTCGGGCTGCCCGCCGACGCGCTTGACCGGCTGCCCGTCTCGTTCTCCGGCGGCCAGCGGCAGCGGGTCGCGATCGCCAGGGCGCTCGCCGTGGAGCCTCGCCTGCTCGTCGCCGACGAGCCGGTATCCGCGCTGGACGTCTCGGTGCAGGCCGTCATCCTGGCCACCTTCGGCGAGCTCAGGGAACGGCTCGGCCTCGGGCTGCTGCTGATCTCGCACAATCTCGCGGTGGTCCGACAGGTGTGCGAGCAGGTCGCGGTGATGTACCTGGGCCGCATCGTGGAGATCGCCGGCCGGGACGAGATCTTCGGCAACCCCCGCCACCCCTATACCCGGGCGCTGCTTGCCGCCGCCCCGAGGCTGCACGCGCCGCCCGCGCCGGTCCCGATCCGGCTGGAGGTACCGGCGGACGCCGGCCGGCCACGCGGCTGCGCATTTCATCCCCGCTGCCCGATCGCCACCGACAGGTGCAGGACGGAAGAACCCCAATTGACCCAGGTCACCAGCCCCCAGCGCCACCTCGCCGCGTGCCATTACCGCGACCAGCCGCCCGCGCCCGGGCATCAGCCGGCCGCCGGGCCGGGCCCGGCATGACCGCCGACGAGGCCGGACGGCCGGTCACGGCCGCATTCTGCGCCGCGGTCGAGGACACGCTGGCGGGCCTGCTGCGGACCCGCCACGACGTCATCGTGCTGCAGGGCGAGGCGGTGCTCGGCCTGGAGGCCGCCGCGCGCGGCATCGGCGGGCCAGGCAGGCGGGTGCTGAACATCGTGACAGGACCCTACGGCGCGCTGCTCGGCACCTGGCTCGGCGGCGGCGGCGCGAAGGTCACCAGCCTGCCCGCCCTCGGCGGCCGGGCGGTCAGCGTCGCCATGGTCGAGTCGGCGCTGCGCGCACCGGGCGGCTACGACGCGGTCGTGGTGGTCCACGCCGAGGCCGCCACCGGCGTGGTGAACCCGCTGGCCTTGATCGCCGCGCTGGCCAGGCAGGCGGGCGCGCTCCTCGTCGTCGACGCGGTCGCCTCCGTCGGGGCCGAACCGCTGCTCATCGACGAGTGGGGCCTTGACCTGGTGATCATCGGGCCGCAGAAGGCGCTGGGCGGGCCCGCCGGGGTGTCGGCCGCCGTGGTCAGCCCGCGCGGATGGGACGCGCTCGCGGCCAACCCGGCCGCGCCGCGCGACTCGATCCTGTCCCTGCTTGACTGGCGGGACCGGTGGCTGCGGCCCGGCCGCGGCACCCTGACAGGGACGCCGCACCACCTGGAGACAAGGGCGCTGGCCGCCGCGCTGGACCGGCTGGCCGATGG